>JAGDMB010000190.1 GCA_017860375.1 Bacteroidota bacterium
TTTGTTCCTGGTTCCTGGTTCCTGGTTCCTGGTTCCTGGTTCTTGGTTCTTGGTTCTTGGTTCTTTGCTCTAATTTCAATTCTTGTCCCTAGTCCGTTCTTATTGTCTCTTTCGTCAGCAACCGCATCCACTTCCACATGCTGTCAACCAGAACCGCAACGATCATCAGTATTATAATCACCGAAATGGCCGACAGTAAATAATCCCCTTTGGGGTAATAATTGATGGTCACATTTTGTATACCCGCGGTAATCGTGGTGACTGCAAGGAACAGCATAGGGATGCCGGTCACCCAGGCATATTTCTTTTTCCCCCTGCGCATAAGAAAGGTTGTACCTATTGCCAGGGCCAGTGTGCCCAGTAACTGATTGGCCGTTCCAAAAAGCGGCCATATCGTGGAGACCGTTCCACCATACACCAGGTACCCCCATGCAAAGGAGATCGCACCGCCTGTTAAGATCACGCCTGGCCACCACCTGAGGTTTCCAAACGGTTTGTATATTTTTCCCCCGGCCTCCTGCAACAGGTAGCGGCCCACCCGGGTACCGGCATCGATGGTAGTGAGTATGAACAGCGCTTCAAACATGATGGCAAAATGATACCAGTAGCTTGCCATGTGTGAAAAGAAGGGGATCCTTGAAAAAATGCTGGTCATGCCCACAGCCAGCGATACTGCGCCGCCGGGACGGCCGGATACATCTTCCCCGATCATTTCCGACAGCCAGGGCAGTTCCCTGATTTGCTGCAGGGCCGGATCGAGGGTACGAAATACCTCGGGCAGGGTATTGATCGCATAATAATCCGCCGGATACAGGTGTGCGGCAGCGATAAGCGCAATCACGGAAATGAACGATTCGATCAGCATACCTCCGTATCCGATGGGGATGATATCGCGTTCGCTGGAGATCATTTTTGGTGTGGTACCGCTTGCGATCAGGGAATGGAAACCCGACAAAGCCCCGCAGGCTATGGTGATGAACATAAAAGGCCAGACCTTTCCGGGGATGATCGGACCGTTACCGTGGATGAACTCAGTAACGGCGGGCATTTGAAGCATCGGCCGCACGATAACGACACCCAGGGTGAGCAGCAGAATCGTCCCCAGTTTCATATAGGTACTGAGATAATCACGGGGCGTCAGCAATAACCATACCGGCAGAGTAGCTGCCGTAAATCCGTATAATGCCAGAATCACCGTCAATTGCTCACGGTTAAACGTGAGCAGCCTGCCAAGGGCCGTATCCTGAACATACGGGCCTCCGATCACACCCAGGATAACAAGCACCACACCGATTATGCTCGCTTCTGCAATTTTTCCGGGACGGAGGAATTTCATGTAGAGTCCAATAAATATGGCAATAGGAATGGTAGCTCCAACCGTGAAGGTGCCCCATGGACTTTTAAAAAGGGCGTTGACGACGGCGATGGCCAAACCGGCCATGGCCACAATAAGAATGAGAATGATGGCCATGGAGGTCAGGAAGCCGGAAAACGTTCCCAGTTCACCCTTTGCTATTTCAGCCAGTGATTTTCCGTCGTACCGGACGGAGGCAAACAAAATTACCACATCGTGCACGGCTCCTCCCATGACGGCTCCAATCAAAAGCCACAGGGTACCGGGCAGGTAACCAAACTGTGTTGCCAGCACGGGACCGATCAAAGGACCCGCACCCGCAATGGCCGCAAAATGGTGTCCCAGCAAAACCCAGCGGTTTGTCGGAAGGTAATCATGATTATCCCTCAGCCTGAAGGCAGGGGTGGAACGGTTGACATCAATGGACAGCACTTTTGCCTTCAGGAAAGCGCCGTAAAACCGGTACGCAAGGATAAGGACCAGGAGGGCGGCAATAACAAGGTATATGGCATTCATAAAATGAGAAATACTAAAAAACCATACCAGAAAAATTGGTTATAAACTCCGAACAAGGAATACCGAACGACGAATATCAAAGATAATTTGCTCTTGGTTTCATCTTCATCATTCTGCGTTCAATATTCCTTGTTCGTTATTTCATTTATACTGCTTTATTACCCTATTATAAATCTGGATTTCTGCAATTGGATTTGCATCGCCCTACCCTGGCGTTTACCCGTTGGATTCCATTCGTTGTTTGCTGTGCCAGCGCCCATACGAGAAATATATAATCAGGCCGAGCACCAGCCATCCCAGCAACCTGAGCCAGGTATCAACCGGCAGGGCCGCCATCTGAATTATGCACACCAGGGCACCTGCAATGGGGACAAAAGGCACCCAGGGTGTTTTGAAAGGCCTTTTAAGATCGGGACGGGTTTTCCGGAGCACGAGCACGCTGATGCATACAATGGCAAAGGCAAACAAGGTACCGATTGAAACAAGATGTCCCAATACATTGAGAGGGAGGACAGCGGCAAGGATCATGGCAACCACACCCGTAACGATGGTACTCACATAAGGCGTGCGAAAACGCGGATGCACCTTTGCAAAAACCGGCGGTAACAGGCCATCCTGGGCCATGGAAAAGAAAATCCTGGGCTGTCCCAGCATCATAACCAGAATTACCGAACTGAGTCCCGCCAGGGCAGCTATTTTGACGATGGGCCGCAACCAGAACATTTTTTCACCCATTTGATTGACGCCAACCGCAACGGGATCAGGTACGTTGAGTTCCTTGTAACTGACAATTCCTGTAAGCACCAGCGCAACGAGTATATACAAAACAGTGGAGATCCCGAGTGACCCCAGAATGCCTTTCGGCATATCCCGCTGCGGATTTTTTGCTTCCTGGGCTGCAGTAGAGACGGCATCAAATCCGATATAGGCGAAAAAAATCACACTTGCGGCCCTGAGGATACCGGTGAGACCGAACTCCCCAAACCCTCCTTTGTTCTGCGGTATAAAAGGATGCCAGTTTGCCTTGCTGATAAAAAAAGCACCCGCGATTATAAATACGATGATTATGGCCACTTTCACAATAACCATCACATTATTGAAAGTGGCAGACTCCTTGATGCCGATGACCAGAAGCACGGTAAGCAGGCCGACAATAAAAACAGCCGGTAAATTGGCAATGGCCGTAGTCTGCTGCATGACGGAAAGATCCATCCCGCCTGCAGTCAATGTTTGTGCCAGGTCATGCGTCAGCACCTTCCATCCTTCTCCCGGAAGGTTGATCAATTTTGTACCCAGGGAATTGGTGTATTCAATTGGTATGACAATATTATAATCCTTCAGAAAACTCACCATATAACCCGACCATCCAACCGAAACCGTGGAAGCGGCAAAAAGGTATTCGAGAATAAGATCCCAGCCGATGATCCAGGCAAAGAATTCCCCCAGTGTTGCATAGGAATACGTATAGGCACTGCCCGCTATGGGTATTAAGGAAGCAAATTCAGCATAACAGAATCCGGCCAACACACATGCCGTGGCTGAAATAACAAAGGACAGAACAATTGCAGGTCCGGCATGCTGCGCAGCGGCCTGGCCTGTAAGAACAAATATTCCGGCGCCGATAATGGCGCCGACACCAAGTGTGGTTAAATTCAGTGCGTTGAGTGATCGCTTCAGTCCGTGCTGTTTGTCATCCGCCTGAGACATCAACTCCTGAATGGATTTGGTTCTGAATAACCCTTTTGCCATCTGCCGTTGCTTAATGTGTGGTTAGTAAGAAATGAAAGTCTCCGATTGAAACTTTAAATTCCAATTGAAACTTTAAATATAGAATAAAACTTTTAAATACCTCACCTTTTCCGTTGAATCCGCTTTGTAACCACCTGTTCCATGGCAATGGGAACCTTTTCCTCCACAACATTGCTCGTATCGAGTCCCAGTGCTTTCACATCGTTGATGCTAAACCTGCGGGTAATGCTATGCAGACCCATAGTAAAGGTCTCCCAGGGCGTAAGTTTATTATCGGGCGACATGATCCGGTCGAGGTTAATAAACAGGAAATCGCTCATGATATTATGGTGAGCAAGGGATTTGTAGCGACTGGTAAGATTAATCTCTCCCGATTGATCAAGATCCTCCAGAACTTCCTTGAAATACAGGTTAATGCGGCGCTCCCTTTTAAAGCCGAGCCGGATATCGACTTTAATAAGCGTTCCGGGAATGATATGATGGACCCTGTATTCAAATGTATCCGGATTATTCAGAATATCCACATGCAAAAACCAATAGGTATCGGCCCGCTTAGGCTTTTTATTGATAATGGAGTAAAGTATTTTGGATTCAATCTGTTCCACCTTGTTTGCCTTAATAATATACACAAGGTTGCTTGCAAACTTGGGTACCGACGTATCTTTGGATAATTCCTTTAATACATCGGTATATTCATAAAGGTTAACAAAACTGATGTACTTGTTTTTGATTTTACGACCAAAGTACCAGCCGTACATAATAAGAAAGAACACCGTACCTGCAAGGATGGTAAACCATCCGCCGTGCATGAACTTATTCAGGTTAGCAAACAGAAAGGTGCCTTCAATGGTCAGAAAAACTGCCAGCAACAGGAAAACCAGGAAAACGGAAACCTTTTGCTGATGCAAATAATTGGCCAGCAGTAAAGTAGTCATAATCATTGTGATGGTGATTGACAGGCCATAGGCTGCTTCCATGCGTGAAGAGGCACCGAAAAATACAACAACAAAACAACAGGCAGCCCAAAGGAACCAGTTTATACCACCGATATATACCTGGCCTTTGATCGACGTTGGCTGAGCAATCCGTATCCTGGGCCAGAAATTGAGTGAAACCGCTTCACTTATAAGGGTAAAGGAACCACTTATAAGAGCCTGGCTGGCAATAATGGCAGCCAAAGTGGCAATGATAATACCCGGTATAAGGAACCACTGCGGCATAATGGCATAAAATGGATTTATATCGGTCTCCTGCGGATGGGCCATAATATACCAGGCTCCCTGGCCAAAGTAGTTCAGGATCAGCATGGCCTTCACAAAAATCCAGGATATCCTGATGTTTTTTATTCCACAATGACCCAGGTCTGAGTAGAGTGCCTCTGCACCGGTTACACACAAAAATACGGCCCCCAGGATCAGGTATCCCTGGGGGAATGTGGAAAGAAACCGAATGGCATAGACCGGATTGATGGCATTTAAAATTGCAGGATATTGAATTAATTGTATTGTTCCCAGAACACCAAGCATAGTAAACCACACCACCATCATGGGTCCAAATGAACGGCCAATTACGTTGGTCCCGAACTGTTGCACAAAAAATAAACCGGAAAGGATGATCAGCACTACCGGCACAACCGGGATTGCCGGATCGATAAGCTGAAGGCCTTCGATCGATGAGGTAACGGTGATAGAAGGTGTAATGATTCCATCCGCAAGAAGGGTGCACCCTCCGATCATGGTAAGTACGGCAGTCAGGGTACTTTTCTTTTTCAGCAGGGCAAACAGGGCAAATATTCCACCTTCGCCATGGTTGTCAGCCCGCAGGGTAATTACCATATATTTTATTGTGGTCTGAAGGGTCAGCGTCCAGAATATACAGGACAAGGCTCCGAATATCATGAGAATTTTATCTCCCTGGGCAGCAGACGTTATGGCTTTCATTACATATAACGGACTTGTGCCAATATCACCATAGGCTAT
>JAGDMB010000191.1 GCA_017860375.1 Bacteroidota bacterium
TCATGGTTTGAATAATGCCGGGCAAAAACTATATTTGCCAATCCATTTTGGTTTATTAAACGTTATCCAATGACAATTCAGGTTATAAGGGATTCATCACGAATATACCATGGTTAAAATAGCGCAGACCGCATTGTTCTTTTCTGTATCAATGGCCATTGGCGTCGGGGTGCATGGCCAGGATACCCTCATGAGAATACTGGATACGTCGATGACGGAAATCCAGGAAGACTATTTCAAAAAGGAACAACCCCCCTATTTCATCGATATGAGGGTGCATGATCTGAAAACAAGCCTGGTACAATATTCTTCGGGAATACTGGTATCAAGCCATCAATCACATGACCGGATCGTCACCGTGGGGATGCGCATTGGAAATTACACGAAAGACAACACTTCAGCCGTTGAGGAATCACGGATGATCGATTACCGGATCCCGGTATACTCTGACAAACTTCCCATTGAAGATGATCCGCTGGCCCTTGGCTTTTGCCTTGAAAGGAGTTTTGAAACGGCGTATGATCAATCGTTGCAACAATACCGTGCAATTCAGAAAAACGACGACCATCCCGGTAAACAGGAAACCCTCCCGGCCTTTTCCATCGAGAAGCCCTCGGTTTATGCAGAAGAACCTGTTCGCCTGCAGCCGGATTCAACGTCATTTGCTGAATGGAAAAAAATACTGAAGAAGGTTTCTGAAACCATCAGCAATGAAACCGATGTGGTTACCGGAGATATCGCATTGATGGTCATGGACGAAAGGATATACTATCTGAATTCCGAAGGAACCCGTATTGTTCAGAACCGTCCGCAATGCCAGATACAATTGATCATTGCCGTTAAAACCCGGGAAAGTACGATGGTACCGATGACCAAAACCTATATCGGCCGCAATATCGCTGCCCTGCCTTCCGCCGAAAAACTGGAAAAGGACGTGCACACGATTCTGCTGTTGTTACGGGACCTGAAAAATGCTCCTCTTGCTGATCCCTATGCAGGGCCTGCCCTTTTGTCTCCCGAAGCGGCCGGTGTATTCTTTCACGAGATCTTTGGCCACCGGATCGAGGGACAACGGCTGAACAGCGCCTTTGACAGCCAGACCTTCATGGATAATGTCGGGAAAAAGGTCATCAATGAATCCATTACCATAATATCGGATCCAACCCAAACCAATTTTAACGGAATTCCCCTGTTCGGAAGCTACCTCTACGACGATGAAGGTGTTCCTGCCCGCCCGGTTACGGTAATTGACAAAGGTATTTTAAAAGGATTCCTTATGTCGAGGATACCCATTGAGGGTCAGCTTAGTTCAAACGGACACGGACGTTCCCAGCTGGGCTCGGCACCCTACAGCCGGCAGTCTAATCTTTTCATACAGTCATCCGGCGGCCTGTCCGAAACCGCCATGAGAAAACTGCTGGTGAAGGAATGCAGGAAACAGGGCAAATCGTATGGATATTATATCAAAGAGGTATTCGGAGGTTTTACATCCACTGACCTGCTTTCACCCCAGGTTTTCAACATACTGCCAACCGTGGTATACCGTGTTTATGCAGATGGAAGGCCTGATGAACTGGTTCGGGGTGTCAGTTTCATCGGCACACCCCTGGCCGTGTTCTCGGAAATAATGGCCACAGGAAACGAATATGCGGTTTTTAACGGTTTCTGCGGTGCCGAATCCGGCAACATACCCGTTTCGACCATCAGCCCGGGACTGCTGATCAAAAAAATGGAAATACAAAAAAGGCCGGAATCCGTTGTCGTAGTTCCGGCTTTACCATCACCCGTATTGGAAAAAAAGTGAATTTACCGGAAAAACGAAGATGATAAAAATAAAAAGGATATTCCGGACCGGATTGCTTTTGTACTGCCTTTTTTCTTTTGAAGCAAAAGGACAGGAAATGCAGCAGTCAGCCCGTGACAGCATATTCATGAACGCACTGCGTGACGAGCTCAGCCGCAGCATGAACAACCTTGACGATACCGGCAGCGGAAAACCCTGCTTTATCAGCTATTCGCTGCTAAACGGTGTATTGACGAATTCGGAGGCCGTTCTCGGCGCACTAACGGGATCGTCATCGGTGGATGTAGGAGACTGGTACCTGAGGCTTATGATGGGAAGCTATGAACGCAACGATGAAAATTTTGTGGACCCGCTGGCAGGACCCGATGGTCAAAATCAGTTCGAAATGGCTTGTCCGGTCGAACCCGACTACTGGAGCATAAGGAAAGCATTCTGGTGGAATACCGATAATATATTCCGGTCAGCTGTTAAAAGCTACAAGAATAAGATCAATGCAATCCGGGAATTTCCCCTTGATGCGGAAACCTCAACATTACCTGATTACACAAGAACCCCTGCCGTAAAGCTTTCGTATCCCGGTTCCATTGTCGTATTTCCCCGGCAACAAACCGAAAATCTTGTAAAAGAGGTGTCGGCTGTTTTCAGAAATCTAAAAGGCATACACAAGTCAGAGGTATCACTGACCGCATTGAGTTCAACGGTATATACAGTAAATTCAGAGGGCACGGAACTCCGTGTTCCGCTTAACCTTTGCCTGATCAACATTAATGTGCAGGTCAAAACGGATGAGGAGGAAATACTCAGTGATAATCTCAGCTTCATGGCTCCCCTGGAGTCCTCCCTGCCTCCGGTCGATTCGATGAAGCAGGCAGCTCTCCGGCTGGGTGAATACCTGCTTCAGTTGAAAAACGCTCCGGCCAGCGGGGATGAATATTACGGTCCGGTTCTGCTGTTTCACCAGGCAATCTCCAATGCATTATTATCAGGCCTTTTTGGTACAGACAACAGCCTGATCGCCTCACGAGAACCCCTGGTATACAACATGAAAAAAAGCATGGTTCCCAGGGAAAAGACATCCTTCGAAACAAGGATTGACAAAAGGATCCTTTCGAAGGATGTGTCGGTTACCGCTATGCCGGGCTTGCAGGAATTCAATGGGATTGCTCTTATGGGGAATGTAAAAGTGGATGCGGAAGGCATAATACCACCTGAAGAAATTGTGCTGGTGCAGAACGGGATATTAAAAAACCTGCTGAGCGACAGGGTGCCCACTCCAAAAGTGCTGCAATCGAACGGACACCATCGCATTGGAGTGAGAATGGGAGGATTCACCTTCCAGACGGCTCCGAGCGTGATCAAAGTCAGCACAGCCTCTCCCTATAGCCACGGGGATCTGAAAAAGCAACTGATAATTCTTGCCCGTGAAAAAGGGCTGGAATACGCTTATATCCTCAGGCCCCTTATGGCTTCAGCGAGTTACAGCCCATTGTGCTATTACCGGCTCGAACTTCAGACCGGTGAAGAAAAGCTGGTCAGGCCCTTGCTGCTGAACCCGGTCAGCCTGAATGACCTGAACAAAAGCCTGTTTATGAGCGACACTTTTTATACCGGTAATTTCCTGTACGGATCCCTTTCCCGCTATGGCAGCACAGTTCTGGATGGTATCCCCATATCCATGATTATTCCGGATGCCATGGTGCTGGAGGAGGTCACCCTGAATGTGTCATCGGGGAATTCCGGGTACGATATGCCGATGCTCGAGTAGGAACGGTAAGAGGCAAGCGGTGTTCTTTTATCTTTGTTCCTGGTTCTAATTATGATCGTATGGGTTTTGTCGAAATAAAGGAAGTATACAAATACTTTAAGGATGTGAAAGCGGTTGACGGTGTCAGCCTGTCGATCGCCGAAGGTGAATTTGTTGCGTTGCTGGGACCAAACGGAGCCGGAAAAACGACGCTGGTCGAGATGATCGAGGGCATACAGAAACCTGACAGGGGAGAGATTTCCATCGAAGGAAAAACATGGCACAGACACAAATCCTCGTTGCACCAGATAATCGGAATATCCTTGCAGGAAAATCATTTTATCGAAAAGATTACGGTACGTGAAACCCTCCGGTTGTTTGCCAGCTTCTATAAACTACCGGCCCGTCGGGTTGATGAGGTGCTCGACATGGTTCAGTTAAACGACAAGCAAAAATCATTCACAGTTAAATTATCAGGTGGTCAGAAACAACGACTGGCTCTGGGAATCGCCATGCTAAACCATGCCAGATTGTTGTTGCTTGATGAACCGACAACCGGATTGGATCCCGCTGCGCGGCGCGAATTATGGAATATTTTATTCAAACTGCGAACAGACCATAAGGTTACCATGATCCTTACCACCCATTATATGGAGGAAGCTGAATTTTTGTGCGACCGGATTGTGATGATGGATAAAGGGAAAGTACTGGCACAGGGTACCCTTGACCAGTTGCTGGCGTCCTTTAACTGTCATGAATTAATTGAATTTACGCTGGATGCAAGCCCTTCAAACATTGACCTTATTCGCTGGGAAGGCATTCAGAAATTGATTTGGGATGATAAGCTGAAGCATGGTACGGTATATGTGACCGATATTGTTTCACAACTTCCTGAATTTATGAATAAGGTCAATGAAAATCATTTTAATCTCCTCAGCCTCGAGTGTCGCAAAATGACGCTGGATGATTTATTTATAGAAATGACAGGTAGAAGGCTTGATCAGTGATTGCATAAAATTATGGGTATGACGAGATCATTCTGGCAATTGGTATCTATTGAATTTCTCTCCTTTTTCCGGGAGCCCGGGGCATTGTTCTGGTCGTTTTTGTTTCCCGTTGCAATGGCCTGGGGCCTTGGAATTGCCTTTAGTTCACGAATGGAAATGAATAAAAATGTAGGATTGATCCTTGCCCACCCATCGTATGCCGATTCCCTAAGGGCTATTGGCAATGATTCAGCGGATCCGGACAGTACAATTGTTTTGACTATTGGAAACAAAAGCTCAGGGATCATTCATTTCCGGTTTCGTCAAACGAACTGGGAAGAGGCATCCATTTTATTGAAGCGGGGTACCATTTCGCTGGTCGTGGAAGAGCAGGATTATAAACCTCTTTTTCATTTTGATCCCCAGAATTCAGAAGGAAAACTGGCGTATTTGCAAATCGAACCCCTGCTGAACAAAAGAGAAGACGTATATGACCGGAAAGAGATTTCGATCATCCGGCAAAAGGGGATCCGGTATATTGACTTTCTGATCCCCGGGATACTCGCCATGAACTTAATGATGAGCATCATGTGGGGCATCAGCTATACGATGATTGAACGGAGATCCAAGAAGTTGCTCAGGCGCATGGTAGCCACTCCGATGAAAAAGACTGTGTATTTGTACGCTCAGTTCTTTGCACGTTTTGTGCTTTGTGTTCTGGAAGCAGTCATTATTATGTCGTTTGCCTATTATTATTTCGGGATCACCGTTGAAGGCAGCCTGATTGCGCTGATTCTTCTTTTTATTGCCGGTTTTATTGCATTCAGTGGTTTTTCGGTATTGATCTCTTCCCGCACATCCAATACATACATCGGCAATGGCATGATCAATTTTTTTGTGATGCCCATGATGTTGCTTTCGGGCATCTATTTCAGCTACCATAACTTCCCCGATGCGGTCATTCCGTATATTCAAATGCTTCCCCTCACCATCCTCGCGGACCATTTCAGGGCAGTTTTTATTGAAGGTGCCGGCCTGGTGCAATCGCTGAAGGCCATCGG
>JAGDMB010000192.1 GCA_017860375.1 Bacteroidota bacterium
TAGTCTTCAGCCGTCTTCTTCATTTTCTGAAGGATCATGGCCGATATTTCCTGCGGGGTATATTTCCTGTCATCGATCTGCACACGCGGGGTGTTGTTTTCCCCTTTCACTACCTTATAGGAGACCCTGGCCATCTCCTTCGTAACTTTGTCGTATGTTTCGCCCATGAACCGCTTAATGGAAAATACGGTTTTAATGGGATTGGTAATAGCCTGTCTTTTTGCCGGGTCGCCCACCTTGCGTTCGCCATTGTCCAAAAATGCGACCATAGAAGGAGTAGTCCGTTTCCCTTCGCTGTTGGGAATAACCACAGGTTCATTCCCTTCCATCACCGAAACGCATGAATTGGTCGTGCCTAAATCAATACCGATAATCTTGCTCATTTTTATTGTAATTAAATAGTTTCTGTTTTAAATTATTTTCATTTCTTACTCAATCATTATGCCAATGTATAATTGTGACATTATTACGATTTTTTATGACAGGGGATTGGTTTTTGTTTGCACGAAAATGACAAAACGACAGTGGAGTAAAATATAGTGTGGCAGGACTGGTATATACGATTTTATTTCTAAACTTTGCAGCGAGAATCCTAAAGGTTTAAAGATTTGAAAATTTGAATAGTTGAATATTTTTAAAGTAAATTAGATCCGTTATACCCCTATGTACGATAAAATTATCATTCGGCCATATCCTAAATCCTCCAATAGAGAAATGCTATAATCTTCAAATCTTCAAATCGTTGAACTTTCAAACTTTTAAATAACACATACAATGTCCACAGCTTTATCCGAAAAACCCCGCCGCGTTACCACCCATACCCTCCAGGAAATGAAAACAAGGGGTGAAAAGATCGCCATGCTCACTGCCTATGATTACTCCATAGCCAAAATACTTGACAGGGCCGGGATTGACGTCCTCCTCGTGGGAGATTCCGCTTCCAACGTGATGGCCGGGTATGAAACGACCATTCCCATTACGCTGGATGAAATGATATACTATGCCTCCGCAGTGGTTAGAGCGATTGAAAGATCACTGGTGGTGGTCGACCTGCCCTTTGGTTCCTATCAGGGAAATTCAAAGGAAGCGCTTAACTCGGCCATCCGTATTATGAAAGAGACAGGTGCTCATGCGGTTAAACTTGAAGGTGGGCGTGAAATCGTGGAATCCGTCAGCCGGATCCTTTCTGCAGGCATACCGGTCATGGGGCATCTGGGACTTACTCCTCAGTCCATTCACAAATTCGGAACCTATGTTGTCAGAGCCAAGGATGATGCGGAAGCAAAGAAGCTGGTGGACGATGCACACCTGATTGCGGAAGCCGGATGCTTCGCCCTGGTTCTTGAAAAAATTCCTGCCGCTCTGGGAGCCAAAGTGGCAGGAGAACTTAAGATTCCTGTCATCGGCATTGGCGCTGGCCGACATGTTGATGGACAGGTGCTGGTATTGCACGATATGCTGGGCATCACACAGGACTTTTCCCCAAGGTTTCTCCGCAGGTATCATAACCTTTACCAGGAAATCACCGGAGCCGTCACCAAATACATCGATGACGTGAAGAATGCGGATTTTCCGAATGAAAAGGAACAGTACTAAATAAAGGTTCAAAAATTCGAAGGTTTGAAAATTCAAAGGTTTGAAAATTCCTGACACTTTACGCATACTTTACGAAGACAACCACATCATCGCGGTTAACAAAACCGTTTCTGATCTTGTGCAGAAGGACAAAACCGGCGATCCGGCACTCGACGATAAAGTAAAAAAATACCTCCGCGAGAAATACAACAAGCCCGGTGAGGCTTTCCTGGGTGTCGTTCACCGTATTGATCGTCCCGTCAGCGGGGTTGTGCTTTTTGCACGGACCGGAAAGGCACTTGCCCGGATGAATAAAATGTTCAAAGAGGGAACCATAACCAAAACCTACTGGGCTGTGGTGAAGAATCAACCTCCGCAGCCGTCGGGCACACTGGTTCATTATGTCACCCGGGATGCGGCAAAGAACAAATCATTTTGCAGCGCAGAGCCAAAATCGGCTGCCAAAAAGGCTGTTCTGCATTATTCCGTGATAGGCCGGTCGGATCGTTATTTTTTGCTGGAGGTGAACCTGGAAACAGGCCGGCATCATCAGATCCGCAGCCAACTTGCGCATATCGGATGCCCCATCAAAGGCGACCTGAAATACGGATATCCGCGATCCAATGAGAACGGTGGCATCAGCCTGCATGCCCGGAATGTGCGCTTTATTCACCCCGTCCGAAATGAGGCTGTATCCATTACAGCTGACCCCGACACGGATGATGCATTATGGAAATTTTTTTTGGACAGGATGGCAGAACATTGATTAAGGAAGAATCCCGGTCAGCTGCGAAAAAACCAGGATTTTGAAAATAAACGGATTGGTATTTAGTAATACGGTATACCTTGTTGCTATAATTCCACCTCTCCGATACCCTGACGCACGATCACAGGCTCATCACCGCTGCAGTCGATGACGGTGGACGGATAAATATTCCCGTATCCTCCGTCGACTATGGCATCGACAAGATTCTGGTACCGGTCATGGATAAGCTCGGGATCTGTGATATAATCAAGGACTTCATCCTCATCATGAAGAGAGGTTGTCAGTACCGGATGTCCAAGTTCCTTCACAATGGCCCGGATGATTTTGTTGTCCGGAATACGGATGCCGATGGTCTTTTTTTTGTTTCTGAAAACCCTGGGTACATTATGGCTGGCTTCCAGGATAAAAGTAAAGGGTCCGGGCAGGCATTGCTTCATCAGCTTAAAGGTAACATTGTCAACATGCCTGGCGAAGTCGGAAAGATGACTGAGGTCATGGCAAATGAACGAGAAATTGGCTTTTTCGATGGGAATACCCTTAAATCGTGCTACTCTTTCAACTGCCCTGCCATTGTAAATGTCGCATCCCAGACCATATACCGTATCCGTAGGAAAGATAATAACCCCGCCCTTTTGCAGGATCTCTGTTGCTTTCTGCACCTGTCTTTCACCAGGATTATCGGGATGGATATGCAATATCATACATCAGAAAGGAGAAACGAAGTCAGTTAAATTCGTAGGTGTATTTGGTCAGAGCCCGGAAATTCGTGGAAGGATAAAGGGTCTCACTCTGCGTGCAGATACCCTTTGCATCATAATAATAGGTGATGCTGTTAAAATCTTCGCTGGCTTTCCGGCGCCATTTTATTTCCGTTATGTTTCCGCTGGCACTATAGGAAAAGCTTTTTTTAATGAATCGGACACCGTCCTGGCCTTCTTCGAGGATCTCGGACAGATCACCGGCATCGTTGTAATTATAGGTAGTACGAAGGGTCATTTTGTTCAGTTTGTATTTTGATTCCCTGCGGATATTCTTCTTGTCATCATAATCATAGGTCTTCTTTTCTATGATATCCTGATTCATGCCATAAACCGTTTCCTCCAGCAGGTTGTCCTTGTCGTCAAAGGACAGCAGAAGCCTCGATATTATTTTGCCGGAAGAATTATAGATCGAAACACTGGTTTTCAGACCGTCCTTGCTGAACAGTCTTTTTTCCTTCAAAAGGTTGTTTCTATAATACAAAATCTCTGAAAGTTTACCCTGTGCATCATACGCATAATAATTGCTGAATTTTTCAACACCGTCGAATCCTTTCTCTTCGGTAACATTATGGCGATTGTCATAAACGGAGATCTTCTGATAGGCAATCTGGCTTTCATTGCCTCCGGAATACCGTGAATATTCAAGTTTGTTTCCGGTATCGTCATAGCGGTACTTTTCAACATTCATGACCATTCCTTTCGGATTGTAGGTGATGATCTCCGTGGCATCGCCTGATGCATTGTATTTCGTTTCAGATGTCCGGGTACCGGTCGATTCGGGTTGGTCACCGGTGTACTTGTATTCCCAGCTGGTCTGACTCCTGATTTTATTCTCGGCGATATTATCCCTGAGTTTTTTATCGATGGATGGCTGAGACCAAACCACAAAACTGAAAAGTGACAAAAGCAGAAAAAAAAGCCGTTTCTTCATGGGTTTAAAATAAAAACACATCAACGCTGCAAAAACTATTCCCAAGCAAAGCTAACAATTTAAATGCTTCATTCAACTCCCTGAATACGCTGTTTTGCATCACCATTAGCAATTATCCCGAATCTTTGCCTTACTTTGCAAAGGATAAAGGTACCGAATGAAGAGTATCGGTTTATTGAAAAAATGTCTTCCGAAGTCTTCCGTATTGAGGAAAGGGCTTCTTGTTTCTGTCATCACGGTGACCGTGATCCTGCTGTTTCTTGTTTCGGTTAAAAATAATGCACTGGAAAAGGGCCTGGACCGGCTGGCACTGAAATTTGCATCCGCCGGATACCGGCTTACCTGGCAAGACAGCCGATTTATTCATTTCAATACGGTTTCTGTCAGCCGGCTTTTATTGGAGTCTCAAAACGACAGTTCAAGGTTTGCGATTGACTCCCTGGCTTTGAAGTTTGGCGTATTTCCTGCACTGCTGGGACGCATTTCGGTCAAAACGCTCGCATGCCATTCGGTTTCGCTCAGGATAGATCTGGATGAACCCTTCCTGGACACGCTGACAGTCAATGGACCGGTTAAAAATTCCCCCGGCTCGAATTATTCCCTGATGGCGAACCGGATTGTGCACCGTCTTTTTTTGGCCGTTCCCCGAAGGCTTGACATGGATACGGTAAGGATTATCGTACAAAAGGCTGAAAATGTTCAGAACCTGACTTTTTACCAATCCACCATCATGCAAGGTGCGGTACGTTCTTTTTTTTGTACCGGGGAAGAAACCGATACCACTACTATTTTGCTGGAGGGCAGGATCAACCATAAAAAACTTTATGCCGATCTTTCTGCTCACAACCCATTTCAGGGAAAATGTATCTTGTCTTTTCCCGGCAAAAATCCGGTAAGGGCCGGTTTCGATTCTTTGCAGATTTCACTTTCCTTCCCGCATTATTCCAATAAACTCGTGACCATCAGGGGTACTTCGGTTTCAAAGGGCCTGACACTGGAAGGGGACCGGATATCGTTGAACACCCTTTCCGTCGACCGCTTTTTGTCATCCTTCCTGCTGCACGTGACCCCGCATGCTGTAGAACTTGACAGTTCATCCGCAGTCACCATCAACCGGATCTCTCTTCATCCCTATGCGTTCATCACCCGCAATCCGCAGTTGAAAATGGACCTGAAGATCTGTCCTGTTACCTGGGATGCCGGCCATTTCTTTCATTCGGTTCCGCAGGGATTATTTACCAGCCTTACCGGATTTGATGCCACCGGGGATCTCCATTTTTTCCTTACTTTTTCCATGGACACGAGATCTTTGGATTCCCTACATTTTTCATCCGGATTAACTTCCGACAATTTTAAAATTCTCCAATATGGGATCGACGATTATCGTCTGCTGAATACGGAATTTATTCATCATTTCTATGAAAAGGGCAGCCTTGTCGCCTCCTTCCCGGTAGGGCCATCCTATCCTGATTTTGCTTCCCTGGCCGACATTTCACCGTGGCTGAAAACATGCGTTCTGACATCGGAAGACGGTGGTTTTTATTTCCATAATGGATTCAATCCCGATGCCATCCGGGAATCCATCATTGCAAACATAAAGGAGGGAAGGTTCGTTCGTGGGGGAAGCACGGTTACGATGCAGCTGGTAAAAAATGTTTTTCTTACACGAAACAAGACGATTGGCAGAAAACTTGAAGAACTGCTGATCGTATGGATTATAGAAAATAACCATCTGGCTGGAAAAGACAGGATGTTCGAGGTATACCTGAATGTGATCGAATGGGGCCCCGGTATTTATGGAATCAAACAGGCATCCCGGTATTATTTTAATAAATATCCGGCTGAACTTACGCTTCAGGAAAGTTTGTTTTTAGCCGGGATTGTGCCTTTTCCCAAACGCTTCAAAAGTGTTTTTGAAAGCAACGGATTTCCGAGGTCCTGGTTTGCAAATTATATGCAGCGCATGAAGGACCTTATGGTGGCAAGAAACCGTATTTTACCTTCTGATACAGCCGGAGTAGACACCCATGTACTGTTGACAGGTCCGGCAGCCCTTGATTTTATCGTGGCGGATACCATGAAGACCGATACAATTCAGCCAAATCAATTCCTTTTTTCATTGTAAGCCAATAATGCTCTGAATTTATTAATTTTGCCGTTAAATAAATGCAGTATTATGGTTTTTGACATTGACTTGATCCGTACCTTTTATGAAAAGTATGCTCTGGCCGTAAAAGCCGCCAGAAGACGGATAAAACATCCCCTTACCATTACCGAAAAGATCCTTTACGCTCATCTCGATCCTTCCAGCAAGTCCGGTATTTTTAAACGGGGAATCGATTATGTGAATTTTATGCCCGACCGTGTTGCCATGCAGGATGCAACCGCGCAGATGGCCTTGCTTCAATTTATGCAGGCCGGAAAAAAGAAGGTTGCGGTTCCCACCACCGTGCACTGTGATCACCTTATTGTGGCCAAGGAGGGCGCCCATAAAGATCTTGCTGAAGCCGAAATGACCAACCGGGAAGTGTATGATTTTCTTTCCTCGGTGTCGAACAAATACGGCATTGGCTTCTGGAAACCCGGCGCGGGTATTATTCATCAGGTCATTCTGGAAAACTATGCCTTTCCGGGTGGCATGATGATCGGTACAGATTCACATACGGTGAATGCAGGTGGCCTGGGCATGATAGCCATCGGGGTAGGCGGCGCCGATGCCTGTGATGTTATGGCTGCTATGCCCTGGGAACTAAAGTTCCCAAGGCTGATCGGGGTCAGACTTACGGGTAAACTCAAGGGCTGGGCATCGGCCAAGGATGTTATCCTGAAGGTAGCCGGGATTCTTACCGTTAAGGGCGGTACAGGGTATATTCTTGAATATTTCGGTGACGGAGCAGAAACCATATCCTGCACCGGCAAGGGAACCATCTGCAACATGGGCGCTGAAATCGGGGCTACCACTTCCATCTTTGGTTACGACCGGAAAATGGAAGAATACCTCAGGGGAACCGGCAGGGGAGAAGTGGCGGACCTTATTGCCTTGAACAAAGCAGACCTTACAGCGGATCCTGAAATTATGGCCCATCCCGGGAAATATTTTGACCAGGTAATCGAGATTAACCTTTCCACTC
>JAGDMB010000193.1 GCA_017860375.1 Bacteroidota bacterium
CAACGTCAAATTACTGGTGGTGGGCAGCCGCAAATGGTGGACGGAAGACATGCAGAAGGCCATTGAAAATTCAGCCTTCCGCGATGAGATTATTTTTACCGGAAGGGTGGATGACGAAAGCCTTCATTCCATTATGGCTTCCGCTTTAGCCCTGGTGTATGCTTCGCATTTCGAAGGATTTGGAATCCCCATCCTCGAAGCCATGTATTGCGATACTCCCGTCATTACTTCCGAAACCTCCTCCATGCCTGAAGTAGGAGGCGATTCCGTTTTGTACGTCAATCCAAACTCGGTTGAATCCATAACCAATGCCATGACCCGGATTTATCATGATGCGGACCTTCGTGAAAGCCTGGTCAAAAAATCGCGTATCCAGCGGGAGAAATTCACCTGGGAAAAAACGGCGGACAAGTTATGGCTGGGTATTGAAAGATGTCTTGAAAAATAAGATCTTTATTTATTGTCCCTGGGGCATTTGTCTTCTCATTATTGCTTCTTCGCGCTGGCGGTACACCAGCTGGTCGTAATACTCCTTTGCCATTTTTTCGTTGTATTCGGTATAGGCCATCGAGGCCCACTCTTTGGCTTTTTCAATCTCACCCAATACTTCCCATCCTACGGCGATATTATAGGCAGCCCGTCCTGCAATTTTTCTTCTGGCATCCAAGGCCCGGGTCCACGACTCAATCGCACCGTTCCAGTCGGCCACCTCCGACCTGCGGACACCCGTTCTAAGATCCGTATTCTTTTTGGGTTTGTTGTAGAATTCACGTACTACCGAATAAGAACTGGGCGATATGCGTTCTCCGTATAGCTGGCCGGCATAATAACCGGCCTGGTTAACAGCCTCAACCTTGTTCAGAACATAATTGATGACATCCTGCACCGAATACGCGCCGGCATTAATATTCATCCGGTGTGTACCCTGGTATTCATCGGCAATCATTTTGCTTACCGGATCATATAAACGGATACCGAAATTGATGGTGGCAATACCGTACAGATCAATGCCCCTCCCGGAGATGATCACTCCTTCTATTGTTTGTTTGATAATCTGTGCCGGATTGGTCACGATAAAATCGGAATCAAATATTTCAATGGCCAGTATAGCATCCGCCTGGTGCTTTTCACAAAGGGCAGAAACCTCATCCCAGGTCAAAGGCTTCGGGAATACCGCTTTTTTTCCGCTTCGGGTATACCGTTCATCGATCCGTTCCAGCTGATAAAGGTTGAATTCAGAGCAGGCATCTATCAAACCTTCAGTGAGTCTGCGGACGGCACGTTCGTCCTGTTTGTATATTTCCAGGGTCATTGCCTCTTCGACTTTATTTCGCTGGGCATCTTCTGAAGCGGAACGATCCAGGATGACCACTTTTCTGATATAATCGGGATAGACAATTTCGGCGGGTTTTAGCAAATTAATCCTGACCCAGGCCATACTGCTTAGCATAAAAAATGCCAGTAACGTCATTAGAAAAATGGTCAACTTTTTCATGGGGATGGGTTTTAGTATAATTTTTCCGGCAATCCTTTGCTAAATTAAGTCAAAGAAGGAAAAAGTGCGTCCGAATCAGGTACTATTCTTTTCATTCTCAGCCAACAATCCAAGCTTATACATATCAAAAAGGAAAAGGCGGGGATGACGGCTCATTAAATTATCGCGGATCTGTTTTTTAAAACCTGTAAAGAAAAGCAGGAAGAGCGACAGCAAATGAAAACGTTTCAGCCATGAATAATGACGGAGCAATTTTATACCGGAAATCATTTCCTTTCTGTATGCTGTCTTTTGATGCATCAGCATCGTGAGGCTGGAGACACTTTCCTGTGTTTTTTTCAGGAATTCCTCATTTGTCTCAAGGCCAATATGGGTGAGCGGATTATCAATGTGGATTACCGGAATCCCCTTGCGCTGCAGTTCAAATCCGAAAAATGTATCCTCATGCCCGTACTGATGAATGCTTTCATCGAAAGTCACACGGTCAAAGACCGTTCTGGCTATGACAAAATTATTGGTCATAAAGGAATTCCAGGGTCTGCAATTGCGGTCCGCAGCGGATTTTTGTTCCCGCATCCTGCCATAAACCCATCGGAGGCAGTAAGCAGGATCTGCGGGCTTTCTTTCGTCATAGGTCCTTCCACCGCAAATCACAACCTCCTTTTCACACCGGGCAAGGTAGGAAACGATATAATCCGGGCGCACGACCTGCGAATCGCAATCAAGAAAAAGAAGCCAGGGAAAACCTGCCATACCGGCCATTTTGTTCCGAATCCTCGCCCGGCCGATATTCGTGGTGAGTTCTTCATACCGCACATTCTTCCAGTCACCAACAATGCGGTTTTTCTCCCTGAAGGAAAGGCCGGAGCTATCATCCAGAATAATAATTTCAAACGATACCCCGCTGCCGACTGCCTGAAGATGGATTTCCCTTGCCAGCTCTACAATATTGAAATTGTATACGGGTATTAATATTGAAAGCATAAGGGGGAGAAAGGATAACGGAAAATCAGGGCTTATGGTCGGGATCTTTCATAAACACATTAAAAATAAAAAGGATTACTGCACTCGCGGCAAAAATTACAATGAGCGAGTAAATAATGTTCAATACCACATTTTCAAGATTCTGGATAATATCCCAGATGCCCAGAATAGAGACAATAGTAAATACCAGAACCAGGGCAATCAGGACGTACGATACAATTTTCTTTGCAAGGTTCATAACCGCAGTTTTAGTTGTTTATTTGAACGACTTTTAAAAAGGATATCAGATCATAAACGGAAAAAAAGGTCTGCAATTGTTCATTAAAATTCAGTGACCATACCGGAGATCCTTTCTGATATCCGGCTAAAATAGATGTGCCGCCGGTATCCTCATCCCGGGTTTTAATACCAATCCTTTCCAGCGCCCTTGAGGTCCAAAGGATCAGTTCAGGATCGCCTTCTATCCGGATATGACCTGTATATTTTCTGCGCAGGCGAAAATCGGCTGCATTCATATCAAAATAGAGATCTGAATTTTCAAACAATTTATGAAATCCTTTTGTAATTATCAAATCTTCGGGAGCTCCTTCATTGACGGTGCCGGAAGCCATCAGCCAAAGTTTGTCGGATTCGTGCAGTGCAATGCTGAGATCATGGGTTGAATACAGAACGGTTTTCCCCATTTCATGGGCAAGGTGGTTGAGGAGGCGCAGCAATTCATATCGGTTAGGCAGGTCTAAGAATGCCGTTGGTTCATCGAGAATGATGATCCGGGTATCCTGGGCCAGTGCGCGTGCAATCATGGTTTTCTGGCGTTCTCCGTCGCTGAGCTCATGCATGAGCTTGTTGCGGAGATGACCGATACCGGCAAGCTCTATGGCATTGTTTACCACTGCCTTATCGGGGCCGGAAATGGACCCGATCCAGTTGGTATGAGGATACCGGCCAAGCGATACAAGTTCAGAAACTCTTATATACGGTATGTCAACGATCTCCGTGGAAACAAAGCTCAGGATCTTCGCAAATTCAAGGCGGGCAATGGATTTAATATCCTTCCCCCCGATGAAAACAGTGCCTTTCAGAGGTGACTGCATCCGGGCCATTGTGCGGAGAAGGGTACTTTTTCCGCATCCATTGCGGCCGACCAGGGCAATGATCTCCCCCGCTTTTACCTGCATGGATAAAAGATCTGCAAGAATGCAAGTCCCGGAGGTGCTTTTTGCATAACCTATTCCAAGCTGCTTTAATTCTATGAATATGTTTTCCGGAACCTTCATTGTTTCATTCCTGCATATGATTTCAGAAAGGATACGTCCTGTCATCTGATCGCCGCAACTTTCAGGTTTCTGAACACGATCCATACCACAACGGGGATACCGATCAATGCCGTCACCGAATTAATGGGAAGCACAGTATCACTCCCGGGAATTTGTGAAAGGATGTCGCTCAGCAGCATCACAATTCCGCCTGCAAGGATGACGGCCGGTATCAGCAACCGGTGATCGGAGGACTTAAAGATCATCCGCGTGAGATGAGGAACTGCAATACCAATAAAACCGATGGGCCCGCAAAAAGCGGTAATACTTCCCGTGAGAATGCTGGTGGAAATAAAAATAACCACCCGGGAAAACAGCAGGTTCAGTCCCATGCTTTTCGCATACGATTCACCCAGCAGCAAGACGTTCAGCATTTTCCCCGAAAAAATGGCCAGCAGCAGGCCTGCTATCACAGTGACAGCCAGAATGGCCAGTTGTTCTTTGGTGACGCTGCCAAGGCTCCCCATCGACCATACCATAAAAGCCTTCAACTGGGACTGGTGACTGAAATACTGCAGGATATTTACAAGTGCGGTGGCTGCACTTCCAAATAAAACACCCAGAATCAAAATTGTCATTATATCCCGCACGCGCAGGGAAACCGCCATGATCAATACCATTACAGCCGCTGCGCCGATCCAGGCTGCCACAATCTGAACCCAGACGCTGAGCGGATTGATGCTTCCCTGAACAAACAAGGGATAAAAGCCCATTACCACGATGGCTACTCCAAGACTTGCTCCGGAGCTGATACCCAAAACGTAGGGACCTGCCAAAGGATTCCTGAAAACCGTTTGCATCTGCAATCCGCTGACCGATAAGGCGGCACCTGCAAGGACAGCCGTCAATGCTTTGGGAATCCTGAAATCGGAAACAATCGTACTCCAGACCGGATTGGAAGTATCACCGGCGAACAGGACATGCAGAATTTCTTTCAGAGGTATAGGCACCGGACCGGTAAGAATATCCAGCATAAAAAGGAAAAGGATCAGGCATACCATTATCGGGAACAGAATAAACTTCATTGGGTGATGGGTCAGCATGCCGGGGATGTTGGGTGCATTAACCGGATTCATTTCGTCATGTCCTGCATCTTTTCCAGTAGGCTGCCCATTTTTTTTTCGGCTTCCGCAATGCTGCTGTTAATAAAATGTTTTGCCGATAATTCAGAGGGTCTGTATTTGCAGTGATTGAAGCGGAAAATCAATTCCGTTCCGATCGCATCAATTTCCCTGATGATGGCTGCAATGCCGGCAGGTTCCATTTCCGGATGAAGGGCAAGGGAAAGAAGACACTCATCTTTAAGATCTTCGGTTATGGTTTTGATGTATTTTTTCAGAACCTTTATACTGGCCATAGACAAGGTTTTAATCCAGTTTTTTATAATACTTCAGGCTGTACGAAGGTAATAAATGCGGATGGATTACGGACACGATATCGCTTAAAATAATATCGGGTTCAATCACTCCCTTTTCATAATACGCATTGCCTCCCATGGCATTTACCTGGTTGTTGTTGTTGTAAATGGTATTATCACGGAATGCTTTCAGTTGACTGAAACGCGGATCAACCTGCAGAATATCAGCTTTTGATCTGGCTTCACCGGTGTTGAACCAGAAATCGGCCTGAAAAGCTTTTTCAAAAACTTTTTCAAGGCTGATGGGCTGACTGTCCTTAAAGGGCAGGTCATTCCACAAATAATAACCGCCGGCATCGCGAAGAAGGCATGCCATATAGCTGTTTCCCCCGGAAATGTACCAGGTACCGCTCCA
>JAGDMB010000194.1 GCA_017860375.1 Bacteroidota bacterium
ATCAAATATACCGCACACTCCGGTATAGTACCCGCGATCTGATTGCTCCGCCTCTCGTATAACATCCACTGTCTTTTTCTTTGGAGCACCGGTTACCGAGCCGGCAGGCAACAAGGTAAAGAGGATCTCTCCTATCCGCGACTGATATCCGCAGGGTAATTTCCCGGTGATCTCGGAAGATACCTGCAATAGATCCCCTTCATGCGTTACTATCCGGTCGATGTACCGGAACCGGTTCACCTTTACGCCGGAAGCCACCATGCTCAGGTCGTTCCGTAGCAGATCAACGACGGTGTTGTGTTCGGCGGTTTCCTTACGGTCTGCCAATAATTCTTTCTCCGATTCAGAAGAAAGGACCTTCTTTGTCCCTTTCATCGGGAAAGTTGAAATAATGCCTTCCTTGATGATAATAAACGTCTCGGGAGAAAAACATACAAATTCATCTTTGACCAGGATTTTATAGCGTGCAAAGCTGTTGTGGTAAATATCGCCCAGGGTCAGGCTGGTCTCGATCGGGGTGGGAAAGGTAAGGTTGGCAAGGAAGGTATTCCCGGCATGAATATGCTTCTGTATGGTTTCAAAAGCCTTATTATACTCTTCGAAGGGCATCGGAAATTTTCGAAAGACAAAGGAGCTATTCCCTCCTTTTCCGGACGTCGGATTTTCAGCAGCACTGAAGTCATAAAGCACGGTATCCGACATGCGGTCGAGCGGAAATAACCTGATGGCTTTCATTTCGTAATCGATCAGGAACAGGAAAGGGATCCGGGCATCGCCATAGGAATTCATACGACGGATGGCTTCGGATCTGCTTAGCCTTTTATTTGTCCTTTGAGTCAATGGATTATTTATGAAATACAATGATAAAGAAAATCATCAGGATATCATCCATTCGTTAAAATACATCACCGGCCGGTTATGGAAAAAAACTCGGCATGCATCAGGTCGGATCATCCATTCTTAATCTTCTATTTCATTTTTATCTGACGGCATTGGCTATGCCGAAGGGGATATGAACCAGCGGTATCTTGTCCATATGTTCGAGATGAACCATCTGGTCATCAAAGAAAATATGGGGTTTCATGATTTCCAGGATTCGTTTCTTCTCGATGCCTCCCAAAAAGAAAGCCTCATCAACCGAGATGCCCCAGCTTTTCAGGGTATTGATCATCCTTTCATGGGCAGGTGCGCTCCGGGCAGTGACAATGGCGATCTTCAGCAGTCTTTTATAGGCAGGATCTTCTTCCGATCTTTTGCTTTCCAGCTCCTGCAGGAAGGAGATCTTCCGGAACAGGTCCTGCAGCGGTCCGGGATTCATCGGCACCGTGGACAGCTGTGTTTCCATGGCATGGAACTGGTCAAGGTTTTCTGCTTTTTTGTATACGGTTTCCGCCTCATCGCCGGCGATGACCCCGTCGAAGTCGAAGGCGATCCTAAGTTCAGCGTCGTTCACCTCATCGGTAATGCGGGTCTCGATGACCCTTCCGGCCGGATAGCCGGCACGGATCGCCTTTTGCACATCTTCCCCGTTGGCAGAAAGGAAGAGCGAGGCATTATAGGCCGGGATGTACTCATAGGGCGAAGTGCCGGAAAAAAAGGCTGCCCGGCTGATGTCCAGGCCGTAATGCTGGATGGACCGGAATACCCGCATTCCGGTCTCGGGACTGTTCCTCGACAGAAGGACAACTTCCACCGGTTGCTGGTCGGGCAATGCTTTGTTCAGGTTCAGAAACCTGCGGATGAAAGGGAAGGCGACCCCTTTCTTTAACGATTTGTCGATATGTTTTTCCTGGTGCCTGCGATAAGCTTCCACGCCCTGATTGCGGAAGACAGCGTCGGATTCCGACAGGTCAAACAGGGCGCTTGACGCGACTGCAATGACCAGTTTCTTTTCGATGGGGTATGGCATGGTATTATTATACGGTATGCAATTTAGTCAAAGGACATGACTTACTCCGAGCCATCTTCCTTGTCTCCCGCTCCAAGCTCGAGCGAAGGGACCGATCCAATGGCCTTGCCTCCGATTCCCTTAATGGAGCCATACATGGCCGTGGTATTTGTGATCACCTTTTCGATCTGCTTTTCGCGGGTGCTCCATATTTTCATCATGGCTCTTTTTTCGGCATCCAGGTCGGATTTCATCGTGGTGAAACCTTCCACGATGGCTTCGATCTGTGACTTGAATTCAGGGCTGATCAGGTAATCATACAGCATAACCATTTTATCGCCTTTGTTTTCCTGGCTGGCAGCAACCTCGCTGATGCGAATCACCGATTCGCGGATCACGGCACTAAGGCCTTTGAATTCTTCATAACTGCAGACCCATACTCCATCGAGTAGTCCCATCCGATCTAGTTCTTTCGGGTAAGCCTGTGTTACGAGGATACCTACAGTGATGTTCTTTGCCCGCATGTCGGCTTTGAATTTTTCGATCCAGTCGCCTGCAAAATTCTTCGCCCGCTTGCTTTCATAGTAAATTTTTCCGCAGTTAGGCCGTGTATGGGTATTGATGGTTTGAATACAATCACCGCCAAGGGCACCTTTCTTTACCTCGGAAATAGTGTCGAGGGGAAAACGTGAAGCCAGCCATTCTTCAATGGCCAGTTCCTGCACTTCTCCCTGAAGCTGCATGGAACCCTGATCCTGTTTGCGCTGCATCTCTTCGGTTAGCTTTTTCTGGTCGTCGAGTTTTTTCTGAAGTTCGCGAAGGACAAGCTCGTTCTTTTCCTGTTCAGATTTCCGGATCTTTTCCTTTTCCTCCTGCAGCTTTTCATTCAGGGCTTTCTCTGCCTCGGCCTGGATGCTCTCCTTCAGTTCATCCTTTTCCCTTTTCAGCTTCTCGATTTCAGCCATAACCTGGTTAAACTCTTTGAGCCGGGCCGATTTTTCATTCAACTCTTCCTGCAGGACTTTGAATTTACCGGCTTCTTCCTCTTCGATCCGCTGTTTGATCTGTTTTTCCAGGGTTTCTTTTTCCATCCTCAGCCTGACACGGATACCTTCACTGATCTGCTCTTCGATCTTCCCTTTCTCTTCTTTAAGTTTTTCTCCGGCCAGCCTGAGCTGTTCGGACTGGCTTTCAAACTTTTTCCTTTCCTCGGTCAGTTGCAGCTGGAATTTCTTTTTCAATTCCTCTTCCAGCTGATGGTAAAGAATATCATTGACGTCGATCGGATAACCGCAGTTGGGGCATTTGATCTGTGTGTCGGGTTCCATATAGTGTGTTTTATTTGTTTACCGGTTCATGGTGGCTTCGAAAAATATTGCAGCATTAAAATTAATCATGTTGGCTATAAAATAACACAATTTACCGGTCAAGAATGTGTGCCTTCTGTTTTTTCTTCCGGATCCAATCGGTTTTTACCTTTGTTTCATTCAATGGCTTTAGGTGAGATGCGGCGTTGCGAGACAGGTAAGGTAAACCAGGCTGTATAAATGGGAATCCCCGAATTCCGGAAGCAGATCCGCTTTCCTGAGATATTCCGAAATGCAAACTCCATATGGATCCTGCTTCTGATTTTCGCAAGTCTGTATTTTATCCACAAGGGTGGTCAGGCGACTGAAACGCCAATGGTTCATTCCCCTGCCTTATCAGAACTTGCCATGTATATTTTGGTATGAATCGAAGTAAAGCATTAAAAAAATTCCTTATGCTTATTGAAAAAAAATATATATTTGTTATTAAGTAACACGTTTTTTATTTTCGTAATACTCTTGCTCAACCATTCCGGTTCAAAAATGAAAACAAATTTTGTCTTTCGGATGCATTTTATGGCAGCGATGTTTATCACTGCCCTATCCTCAAATGCTCAGGAAAGATCAATGCAGGACACCACAAAAATTGACGAAGTCGTGGTCACCGGGACCAAAACTCGGGTCAGCCGGAACAATGTGCCTCTCACAGTGTCGGTCGTGACTGGCAAACAGGTGGAGGAAAGTTCCGAATCGGCCCTGCTGCCTGTGCTAAGTGAACAGGTACCGGGTGTATTCGTCACCGAGCGGGGAATAACCGGTTTCGGCGTCTCTACCGGTGCGGCCGGTGGGATCACCATCCGGGGCGTGGGCGGCAATCCCAATACCCAGGTATTGATCTTGTTGAACGGTAATCCGCAGTTCATGGGTATCATGGGGCACCCCTTGCCCGATGCCTATATTGCTTCTGATGTTCAGAAGGTGGAAGTGATCCGCGGTCCGGCCTCCACACTTTACGGATCCAATGCCATGGGCGGGGTCATCAACATCATCACCAAAGAACAGACCAGAGAAGGATTGGGAGCGAACGCCAGGATCATGTACGGATCGTATAATACCCAGAAGTACATGGTCAACGCAGGATTAAAAAAGAAGGGATTCACTGCCCTGGCCTCATTCAACCACGATCATACCGACGGGCACCGCGATTCCTCAGATTTCACCATAAACAATGGCTATGCAGATCTTGGATACGAAATCAATTCCCATTTAAACCTGAAAGCCAATTTCAGCCTGGCCAATTTCGACGCTACCGATCCCGGTCAGGAAAATGCGAAAGCAGGCAATACCATCGACATCACCCGGGGTATGGGCTCGATTTCCTTTAATAACCGGTTTGAGAAAACCAGCGGTTCGGCAAATTTCTTTTTTAATTTCGGTGAGCACAACATTACCGACGGTTTCCATTCGAACGACAGGAACGTCGGTACCATCGTCTATCAGTCGTTTAGCCTTTTCAAAGGCAATACCATCACCCTCGGCGCTGATTTTAAAATATACGGAGGAATGGCGGAAAACAGTAAGGCCATGGGCGGCAATGGGATGGTTTTTACCGATACGACCGTGCAGGAAATTGCCGGATATGCGCATGTACAGCAGCTATTATTCGAAAAACTGATGATCAATGCCGGGATACGGCTGGAAAACAACAGTGGGTTTGGAACGGAGCCTGTCCCTTCCTTCGGGCTTGCGTACAGCCTTTTGTCTACAACTACCTTCAAAGCTTCTGTGGCCAAGGGATTCAGGAGTCCCACCATCCGAGAACTATACATGTGGGGAACGGCAAATGCATCCCTGGAGCCCGAAAGGATGATAAATTATGAGGTCGGGGTCCTTCAGAAACTGCATAAAAACAAGATTTCCCTTGAACTGACCTTATTTAAGTCAAAGGGGAACAACATGATTAAGGCCATCACCAACGAAGGGGTAACGAAATACCAGAATACGGGAGCTTTTTCCAACCTCGGGCTGGAGTTTGCCGGCACCTATGCTCCTCTTGCGAACCTTTCCTTCCGGGCCAATTATACCTTCATTCATATGGATCAGCCCATTATCGCCACGCCGGAACATATGGTAAACCTGAACGGAAGCTACGCATGGAAAAACCTGGCGTTTTCCCTGTCCGCGCAGTCCGTCCGGAATCTTTACCTGACGGTTACACCAGCAGAGGAAAAGGAAAGCTATACCCTTTTGCATACAAAGATCGCATACAAGATCAACAAATATGTTGATGTCTTTGTGAAGGGAGAAAACCTCACCAATGCGAAATATATCATCAATGCAGGGTATCCCATGCCTGGATTTTTGATCTTCG
>JAGDMB010000019.1 GCA_017860375.1 Bacteroidota bacterium
TTTCATTATTGAAAGAAAAAAATAATATAAAGCATTATTTCCAGCAATTATCAATCTAATTATAAACTTTAAAATTGAACGTATGAAAAAAAACCGATTTGTTATAGTGATGATGGCACTTTTCGCTATGGCGTCTTTAGCACTGGTGTCATGCAAGGAAGATGAAGCTGATCCTCCTGTTCCGGATTTCTCATCTGCAATTGATGATAAGACCGTAACCTTTACCAACTTATCAACGAATGCCACATCCTACTCCTGGGATTTTGGTGATGGAAGCGCTCTTTCAACGGAAAAAGATCCTGTTCATACCTATGCTGCCTACGGTGATTATGACGTAAGACTCACTGCAACAGGCGAAGGCGGGTCAGAGATCAAAAAGATCACCATATCCGTTGTCAAGGTATGGCCCACAATTACCATCGACGGTTCTTTTGCCGACTGGGCTGCTGTTCCAAGCTTTTATAGCGGATACGGCGCCGATGGCGGAAGCTTGACGGAAGCAAAAGTTACCAGCAACGCTGCCACTTCAAAGCTATACATTTATATTAAGGGTGATCTTTCTGCTGCCAATCATGTAATTCAGACTATTATCAATGCGGACGGAGACACGGCAACCGGATGGCAAACCACCAATCTTTCAGGCAATGGTGCGGAATACCAGTTTGAATATTACATTCATGACCTGTGGGGGGGAACGTATTCGTGGAATTCAGATCCCGGAGTGCAGGATTGGCCATGGGATATTGATATCACAAGTGGGGAAAACGGCGATATTACAGAATCATCAGGAGTTATCGGGGATGCAGAAATTGAATTTGTTATCGAGACCTCCCTGATGAAGGATCCGGTTCCGGCTTCCCAGATCGGTATCTATTTCTGGGCACAGAATACCGACTGGAACCAGGTGGGACAATTGCCTCCTGTTGATGCAGTTCCGCTGCAGAAAGTTAAAATGTTTAACTTTCAGTAAGGAATTATCTGGTACGATAAAAATAAAAATGCTACCCGATATCCGGGTGGCATTTTTATTCATGAGACTCAGATTTCAGAAGCTGAGCGAACTGAAATCTGGTTGTCGAACGAACTTAGCAAAGCGATCTCATGACCGAAGGGAATAATCCCGATAGCGATGCGTATCGGGATTTTTCTGAGAATATGCTTTTCAGCGATAAATAACCGGAACGCACCCAAATAACTGGTGGTTTTCAAATTCAGATCAACCTTATTTTTTACACAGATGCAACGCCGTACTTTCATAAAAACAACCGGATTAATTGGAATCATGGCCGGAGCAGGCTGGCGATCGGCGAGCGGAAGGGTACCGCCCCATAACTGGGAAAATTATGATTTTGGTCCTGCCCCCGCCATTACCGACCGGTTGTATCAGGGACCCTTTTCTGCATATGGACCCGATGCCACCGCCCCGGGAGGTGACGTAATTATGGCCACCACCCCTTCGAACCTTGTGATCCCCAATTATGGCATGGGCCTGGTGACCTATATTTGCGACGAGGCTGGGCCACCCCGGGTGGAGGGCGATTCGTTATACGATTCCATCGAGCAACTGGTCCGTTTCCCCCTGGGAACCAAGCTGTATCTGCGGGTTGACTGGCGGGATATTCAACAAAGACCGGGCAAACTCGATTTTCCGGAGCACTGGAAAATCACGTTCGAACTGGCCCGTAAATACAATAAAAGAATAGGACTGCGCATTCAACTGATGAGTCCTGATATTGAGGATCATTCCGTGCCTGCCTTTCTGGCTGAAAAGATACCTTTTGTAAAGCTGGGAACGACAAATGAGATAGGTATCCCCGGTAAAGTCCATTACGCTCCGCGATACGATCATCCCGCTTTCATGACTGCCTTTAAGGAATTGGATGACCTGCTTTCAGAGGCCTGTAACGGACATGAACGGATTGAATTTGTGGATACCTATATGTACGGTTTCTGGGGTGAGGGTCATACCTGGCCGTTTTCGGGGAATCCATTTCCCGATGAAGTGACCGCTGAACGAACCTTCATTGAATTGTTCGAACACCAGTCAAAAAACTGGGGCAAGACTCCTCTTCTTACCAATACCCAGCCCGACTATAGTAATGTGGGCAATTCGGAGGTGCTGGACAGGACCATCAGAAGCCATAACTGGCTGCGGACGGATACCATTTTTATTGAGAACGAACAGATTGAAGCGCTGAGCAACCGGCCACCCTGGATTGGTGCATTGGTTGAGAACGGAATCTCCGACGGAACGGCAGATTCATTAAGAATAAAGGAAGGTGTAACGCGCTCCGACAATATTATTTACCACGCGAAAGACGTGAGTCCCACCTACTTCTCCCTTTGGAACTGGCATAAGATTTCAGCGGGAGGCCTGACCAGCTATTACCGGCAATTTCCCGATGCCCTGGACAATATAGCCACTTCCGTCGGATACCGGGTCAGACCTTCATGGATCTGGCAATATGATAAGGAAGGATACCCAAGAATTGTGCTGGGACTTGTTAACGATGGTGTAGCAGGCATACCCGGCGCCTTAAGGATTTACCTGAAAAATGACCAGGGAACAATACATGCAGGCGGCAGTCTTGATCCGGGTTATCCGCTTCCGGGAAAAGTCCGGCAGGCAGAGATTCCCCTTCCAAAGGGAACGGACTGGAATGGACTTAAGTTGTATGCAGAGATAGAGGTGAAGAACGTGCGTTACCCGGTTAATTGGGCCTGCCGGGAATGGCTGAATGAAGATGGCTCACTGACATTGCGCAAAAATATTTAACCGAATATGAACAAAAAGATCTGGTTACTCTATGCGTTGATTACAACCGTGACGTGGGGAATGTGGGGAGCTTTTTCAAAAAGTCCTATGGACAGCGGATTCCCCTACACACTGGTATACGCTGTATGGGCCCTGACCATGATTGTTCCTGGCATTGTGATACTGTGGATCCACAAATGGCAGATACAACATGACAAAAAATCCATCCTCTACGGATTAATTATTGGTTTTCTGGGTGCCGGCGGACAATTGCTGCTTTTTCAGGCTTTGAAAGCCGGGCCGGCCTACCTGATATTTCCCATCATTTCAATTTCTCCGGCAGTTACCATTATGCTTTCCTTTTTTCTGCTGAAAGAAAGGACCGGAACGCTCGGAATAATCGGCATTATTCTGGCCCTGCTGGCGCTGCCCCTTTTTGAATACACAAAGGTTGACAATACAGACGGGTATGGTGTTCTATGGTTTGTACTTGCTTTGATAATATTGACAGCCTGGGGTATTCAGGCATTCTTCATGAAACTGGCCAATAAAACCACCGATGGAGCGAGTATCTTTTTTTATATGACCATTACGGGTTTGATACTGATCCCCGTTGCCTTGTTCATGACCGATTTTTCAAAGGATATTAATTGGGGTGTGGATGGATTATGGGAAACAGCCTGGGTACAGGTATTAAACTCCATTGGTGCATTGTGCCTTGTTTTTGCATACCGGTATGGTAAGGCCATTGTGGTTTCTCCCCTTGCAAATGCCGGAGCACCCCTGATGACTGCCATCATTTCCCTGGTGATTCTGGGGGTAATGCCCTCCAATACCAAAATCCTGGGTATTGCCCTGGCAATTGTGGCAGCCCTGCTAATCGCAATTCAGCCGGAGGATAAAACCCAACAGGTTACGGAACCGTAAGGATCATTTAAAAACACAAACAGCATGCTCAATAACAAAAGAATCAAACAATTCGTGCTTTATTTTGTCTGTCTTATCACGGGCACAATGCTTAACGGGCAGCAAACGACGCTGAAATACCCGTCCACTTCCGCTGTTATTGCAAATCCTGAGCGGGGATGGTATGATCAGTATTCGAGCCATTCGGGAGGATCTACTTTGGGAACAACCTACAAAAGCCTTAAAGCAATTGAATTAAGAAATAACCGGGAAAAGGACAGGATCACCCTGATACTGCGCCTTTTTTATCTGCACGAGTTTCTCAATGAAAGTGCGGTCAGCCCTGAATACCTGGTAAAAATGCAGGCGGATTTTGATTCCGTTCGTGTCGCGGGAATAAAGTGCATTGTACGGTTTGCATACAGCGCTTCACAGAATGCGGACGTGTGGGATGCCACACCCGACAAAGTCTTTTCTCACATTGAATCGTTAAGCGCAGTCCTCAAAAAGAACAGTGATGTCATTGCAGGAGTGCAGGCCGGATTTATCGGGGCCTGGGGCGAATGGTACTATACAAAGAATTTTGCCGGCCAGGGATACATTCCGGATGCTACCGACCAGCAAAACAGAATTACCCTGGTTGAAAATCTCCTGAAGATACTGCCGCAACATATAATTGTAGAAGGCAGAACTCCTGCCATAATGAAGAATCTGACACAGGACGATGAACCCATAAGTGAATCCGAAGCATTCAGCGGTTCACTGAAATCAAGAATAGGGCATCACAATGACTGTTTCGTCTCCAGCGCTTCGGATTATGGCACTTACACGGACTTAGAAAATGACCTGGCATACCTGCATGAAACCACGAAATACACGATCACGGGGGGTGAAACCTGCAACGGTTCCAACATCTATAGCGATTGTGCCAACAGCGTTTCGCGGGTGAAAGAATTACACTGGACCTATTTGAACCGGGGCTATAATAAGGATGTATACGACAAATGGCAGGAGCAGAATTGTTATGATGAGATCGATCTCTCGCTCGGATACAGGTTACACCTGGTTGAATCAACCCTGCCGGACAGTGCGGATCAGGGAACTTACATGAATCTTTCCTTTACCTTCAGCAGCGAGGGATATGCGGCACCTACTCAGTACAAACCCTTTCAGATTGTGCTGATTCACTCGGTCACCGGAGCGCAGACAATATTGAATTATACCGGGACCAACGACGATGTCCGGTACTGGCTGCCCGGGGAAATAAGAACAGAAGGATCGGTGCATATCCCTGAAAACCTCCCTGACGGGAATTACAGTATGAGTCTCCGTTTCCCTGATAAGTCAACGTCTCTGGCAAATAATCCGGCCTATTCTATTCAGCTTGCCAATGCCGGGATATGGAACCCTGAAAAAGGACAGAATTCACTTTGTCACATCGTAGCGGTTGGTTCAGGTGGAGAAGGAATGCTGCCCGCAACACCATCCGGTCTTGATGCAACGACCCTCTCTGAATCCGAGATCAGCCTGAATTGGAAAGATAACGCTGACAATGAAACCGGCTTCGAGATCATGCGGGCGCAGGGGAACAGAACGGCCTGGGAGAATCTGATCACAGTCGATACCGATACAGAGAATTACACGGACGAAAACCTTGCCAAAGGCACATTCTATCACTATATAATCCGGTCGGTAAACCAATACGGATTCTCTCCCTGGACAGACAGTACCTCAGCCCTTACATTGGGTGTTTATTTGGAACCAGTAACCGCACCTTCGTCGGAAATATATCCGAATCCATTACGAAACAGTAATGTAACGATCCGTTTTCCGGATCATTCAGAGAAGCACATTGTGATTCGCACTATTTCAGGAGCCAGGGTGCTTGAAGCCTCTACAAGTCAAATGGATTTTCAAATAAACAGGGAAGTATTCACCTCCGGAATCTATTTTATCATCCTTCATTATTCCAATACATCAGAGAATAAAAAACTGATCGTATTATAATTACAGGATCAGGAACCGGTTCGAGCCAACGCCGGAAATCCCTTCCACCTTGAGAATATAAATTCCTCTGATTAAATTGCCCGTTTCAATTGCAACGGTTTCGCCGTCGGAAAAACCAGACCGTTCAAGTTTTCCCTGTCCATTGTACAGGGCATACCGGACCTTCTCACCATTCCCGCTGCCTGTCATAAAAACAGATTCTCCCTTTCGCACAGGATTCGGATACAATAAACCGGATCCTGCCGTATTCAGCGCAGGGATCGTTCCGACAGGCAACTCCTGTGTCCCATGGAACTGAATTTTCTGACCTTCCACCAGCCTGTCACATTCAATGGTTATGGCTGCATTCTCTGCTCCTGCTGATACGCCAAAGGTTTGTGTCTCGCCGGGCGCCAGCAGTTTCAGTGACTTAGGAGACCGGATCCCATCCACCGCAATATAGGCATCATAGTAAAAAGGGGCAACCCCAAAGTTCAGGATTTCAAAAACGGAAGTATCGGATGCCGTTTTCAGGCTGACGATTTTAAACCTGTAACCCGAAGCCATACTGGCCTGTTTGATCCTTTCCATGGTTTGGTATTCCGGCTGATCATTGCCCATGATGTAGGTAATATGAAAATCCCGTGCAAATTTCTCATAGGGTTGTCCATAGGGTCCGTTGGGAAGATCGAGCACATGCTGCTGGTCATAATCGGAATAATAACTGAATTCGCCTCCTGCAGGGGAGGTTTTGTATCTTTCACGGCCAAAAAAATTCCAGCATGTGGTATTGTATCCACTGTGATTTTTGTGCATAAACGAGTCGTCAAAAAGCCCGAACCGGATGTTTTTCAGTTCCGGCTTTGCCTCAAAAGGCGAATAGGTATCGTCGGCCGCATCAACGGAAATGCTCCAGGGGATTTGTCTGAAAGTGGAATCAAGGTGGTAGAAAAAAGCCTCCTGGAAAGCCTTATCCGGAAATGTCTTTCCCAAAATAAAGGGTCCGCTGTAGATATGATATTCCGCCCACAAACCAAATCCCACCTGAATAAATGCCAGTCGCGGATCGTTATCATACCGCTCTGCAAATTTGGAGTAAAATTCCAGCGTGAAGCGCTTCAGTTCAGGATTTGTCCAGTCGGGGAAGTGCGTTTCTTTGCCTTCTGAATTTCCTACGGTTTCGTGATAGTCCTTTCGGTTCAATATATAATCAGGAACAGACGTTTCATAACCCGGATATACATACCGGAAACGGAATATCGCCTGGTGGCTGCGGCCGGAAATGGCATTCAGCTTTTGCTCAACCGCGTCCCAGTTGTAAACACCGCTGTCAGTCACCACATCGTTATACAGCATATAGGAAAACTCCAGCGACAGGACATCGGAATCCGTGTGGGATGAATTGTGCCAGAATACGATACCCGTCATGGGTTGCACACCGGTAATGGAATCAACCGGATAAAGATTTATCCAATCGACCTGGGCAAAAAGCTTTACGACCAGGAGCAAAATAATGGATGAAAGCAAAATCTTTTTCATAAAGTTACGCGTTAATGAGAAAATCCCCTGGCTGAAAGAAGGCAGGAAGCAGGCCGGAGGCCTGCCTCAATGCCTTCAAATGCAGTATCGGTCAATCGTTCTGTTTGCAGAGCGGATTGTAGGCAATCTCCTGTGATGCCGGGATATAGTATATTTGCCGCGGCCCGTTGTATGGATAAATATCCGGATCGCCATTTTCATTTTGTGCAGAACTGTAAGATCTGTCAAGGTCAATTTTGTTTCTCATCAGGTCATCCCTGCGGTGGCCTTCAAAGCACAGTTCCAGTCTTCTTTCATTCAGCACGGCTTCAAGAACGTTTGCAAAGCCATGGCTGGCCAGATTAGAGAGGGTGATAAGCTCTTCTCCCGACAAACCCGCTCTTTCACGAATGGCATTGACATCCGCAAGCGCCTCTTCATTCATCCCCAGGTGCGCATAGGCTTCAGCCCTGTTCAATATGACTTCCGACAGGCGCATAAAAATGGGCGAATGGCATGTCGCGATACCGTTTTGATAGGAGAACTTCGTCATGTATATCTTTTCATAGGAGGTTCCCGGATACAATGCAGGGACTCCATCGACAAAAACCGTATCCAGCAAACGATTTCGTACATCATTCGGATGGCTTGAAATCAGTTCACGGAATGGCGCAGATGGGAACACCTCTCCCCATCCCTTATCCCCATTGTACATGGATCCGATGGCACCGGTACCGCGGTTTTCTGTATCGTCATGGTACAGTATAAACATGGCCTCTTTTGAACTTGCAGAGTTTTGCAGGGCATAAATATACGTTTCATTGGGTTCCAGCTGAAAAGGAGAATTATCAATAACATCGGTCGCAACCGCAACTACGGAGTCATATTGTTCTGTAAAGAGGTAGGCCCTGGACAGATAGCCCTGTGCAGCATATTTATTTCCATATTTGCTCGGATCGGTTGACCTTTCTGTCATTAATTCAGCCCCTTTCCTTAAGTCACTTATGATCTGCGCATACGTTTCCCCGACTGTGGATCGGGCTTTGGCATCTTCCCCGCCAAGTCCGGTTCGAAGAATTATTCCATCGTTACCCAATCCGTGCGAGGGCGGAAAGGAAAACAACCGTGCAAGATCAAAGAAGACAATTCCCCGGTAAAAATAACTTTCACCCAGGTACTGCTTTTCCACATCACTGGTCGTTTCATCCACAACTACATTGTTAATGATGGTGTTTGCATTCAGCACTATTTTATAACCGGTGGCCCAAAAATAGGATATGTTTTCCTGTGAAGGGATGTGCGCCCGGTTGAATGAAAGCCACAGGGGATCCGTGGTAGGTTTAACGATCAGCACATCGTCTGAAGGAAACTCCGTGGTTTGAAAAAGGACCCGTACATACACATTGTTGCCTTCGTCGCCCAGTTGATCTTTCATCATCCGTAAGGATCCGTTGGCGAGGCCCTGCATACCCTGTTCATCGAGCAACAATTGCTCTGCGGTAAGTGCATCATAGGGTTTAAGATCAAGATAGTCCTCACAACCCAGGGTGAAGGTCATAAGTAAGACAGTGATCAGACCGAAGTATATTTTGGCTATTTTTTTCATAATAGTGTCTTTTAAACGTTAGAAGCTTAATTCTATACCCAGCATATATTGTTTGTTGATCGGATATTTAAAATACTGCGATCCCGGCAGGGTCCAGGCACCCATGTAAAGCGGGACATCCGGATCAGAACCTGAATACTTCGTAAAAGTCAACAAATTGTCCATGCTCAGGAAGATACGAAGGCTGTTCATCTTGATTTTTTGCACAAGTTTTGGTGAAAGATCATAGGCAAGGACAAGATTTCTAAGTCTCAGATAGCTTCCGTCTTCCAGATACCTTGAAGAGTATTTGTTTGAATTCAGGTTCCCCCCGTATTCCGGTTCCGGATGGGTGGCCACATCGCCCGGATTTACCCAGCGCGACCATCCCTTCTGAAGGACCATGGAATTCACCGAAGTATTCTCTCCGTCGTTATCGGATTCCTGCCGGCTCGAATGGTATATCATATTGCCTACGGAGTATGAGAAAGTAGCATCCAGCGATAATCCTTTATAGGAAAGGAATGTACCAAACCCGCCTGCAAAATCCGGAAAGGGAGAACCCATTACCTGATAGTCCTCTGCAGCATCGGTATAGATATTGGTAGCCACCCGGTCAATTTCATTCCCTTCAGAATCATAGATGATATCTTCCCATAAAGGATCTCCGTTATCAGGGTCGACACCAAGCCATTTGGGCATATACCAGTCGAAAGCACCTCCGCCGACAACCAGGATCTGGGACTGATCCCCCCTGCTGATTACCATCTCGGTAACCGTTTCTTTGTCCGAAAGCGCTTTCAGGGTATTCCGGTTGGCCGCGATATTAAAGTAGAGTGACCACGTTACGTCCTTGGTTTTCACTGCGGTGGCATTCACAGCCAGTTCAATACCTTTGTTTTGAATTTCACCTACATTGGCCCACTGATATTCATATCCCTTTGATGAAGGCAGCGGATTCATGAAAAGCAGATCCCTGGTACGGGTATCGTAAAAATCAATATTGGCTTCTATCCTTTTTATAAAACCAATATCCAGCCCGATGTTTAACGGATTGCTGGTTTCCCAGGTCAGGTCGTAGTTACCCGGTACTTCGGGGAAATAGGGTGTCTGGCCGTTATAGATCCCCGCAGCCGTATAGGATGGGAAATACGGATAGTAAGAGTCATCCGGAAATGTTGAGTTTCCGACAGCGCCATAACTCCCCCTGATTTTCAGATAATGAACGACATCAATCTCGTTCATAAATTTTTCACTGCTGATCAACCATGAAGCAGCATAGGTAAAGAAGTTTGCGTATTTGTTTGCCGGAGCAAATTTGGAATTCCCGTCACGGCGGAAGGATGCGGTAAGAAAATACTTCTTACTATAATTATAGTTAACCTGCGACAGTACGGATACCCCCCTCGATTCAACAATGGTACCGGTGGGCTTTTCCTGTGCACCGGCTACACCCATTACCTCTTGTCCGGCCAGAAATCCAACGGCGTCGCCTCCAATGTCCCGTTCACTTCTATAGCTTCCCACTTCGATCCCTACCAGTCCATCGATGCCATGCAGGCCAAAGGATTTATTGAATTTTAACAAAGAGGTATTACCGATGGACTGATCGAGATAAATATCATTGGAAATCCTGCCATTATCGGCAGCGCCTTCATAACTTTTCGGAGAATAGATGGCCTCATATTTACCATAGGCCATTCCCAGCGATGTCCATGAATCTATTTTTAACCATTCCAATAGCTTAATCTCCAGGATAATGTTGGCTGAACCGTCAATCCCATATCCGCCTTCCTTGTTATACTGTTCCGAATGATAGGGATTGCTTACCAGATTGGAAAGCCATCCTGCCGCACTGACATCATATATCAATTCTCCGTTTGAATCATAAGGCTGGTCCCAGGGCTGAAGCCTGAATGCCCCTTCCGACATATTCCAGTTTGCATACGTGCTCTTGCCATAATTCATAACGAAATTGGTTCCGATATTCAACCTTTTATTCAACTGGTATTTAACATTGGATCGCAGGCTCATGCGATCATAGGTGGTGCCCCGCAAGGTTCCTTCATCATCCATGTAGTCGACCGCAATGTAATAATTCACTTTGTCGGTGCCGCCCAGTGCAGACAGATTTACGGTAGTAATATTGGCTTGTCTGTAAGTATTGTTAACCCAGTCAAAATCGTATTTCAGGAGGCTGTCAGGACGGGCAGTTTCAAAAAGTGCAGGAGAAAAAAGCGACTCATGATAGGCATATAATTCGGCCGTATTCATCAACTGGTAATTTCCGAATTCAGGCGTCTTAATACCGTACCTTATTTGAGCCCTGATCTCTGATTTGCCCGCGGTACCGCTTTTGGTCTTAATCAGAATAACGCCGGCAGCCGCTGCTGACCCATAGAGTCCCGTAGCCCCCGCATCTTTCAGCACAGACACACTTTCGATATCATTCGGATTATAGGAACCCCCGATTATACCATCCACTACAATCAAGGGTTGCTGCGGGGAAAAGACAGAACCCACGCCACGAATACGGATATCGCTGGGCTCTCCCGGTTGCCCTGAAGAAGTCTGAACCTGTATGCCGGCAACCTTCCCGATCAACATATCCTGCACACTGTTCACCGTAACCTGACTGATATCTTTAGCATTCAGCGATACGACGGAACTTGAAATCTCAGTTCTTGTTTTTTCCGAGTAAGCCGTTATTACAACTTCTTCTATATTCAGCAAGTCCTGTTCAAGTGCAACATTCAGGACTGTCTGGTTTCCCACTGTAAACTCTTCTTTTAAAAATCCGACATAGGAGAAAAGCAAGGTTGCAGACGGATTGTTTACTTTAATTGCGTAGTTTCCGTTTACATCGGTCACCACAACATTCGGGGTTCCTTTTTCAGACACAGTGGCTCCTGGCAGAGGAGCATTATCAAGAGCAGACAGCACCGTTCCGGTTACACTGACCTGCGCATGGATTTGGGTTATTATCATAAATAATAATAAGATGGAACCCAGTCTGCCAAATAGTTTTTGCACGGTAATGTTCTTCATAGGGGTTCTTTTAAATTTGTAAAAAAACTCGGTTATAGCAAAGCGACATTACAAATATAAAAAATCATTTATACTTTCGTAACACTTTCGTATTCTTTTTTAAATAATATTTATAGTTTCGTTATGTTATTATTTTCATATTTCAATGAGGATGGAAAGTTCCTTCTCCAGCTGTCCGGCATTTTCAAAGTGAATGGAAACCATCCCGATTTCTTCGGCTGTCCTTATATTGTCAATATTGTCGTCAATGTATACCGTATTTTCTGCTTTTAAATTGTACCGGTCAAGCAGCCGGTAATAAATTCTTTTATCGGGTTTTAAAATTTTTTCCTGCCCTGAAACAACAATACCATCGAATTCTTTAAAGAATGGGAATTTCGCATAGGCAATTTTAAAAGTCTCAGCTGACCAATTTGTCAAACCATACACTTTGTATCGGGCCTTTAATTTTTTCAATAAGGCAACCGTTTCCGGAATGTCACTTTTTAGCATTTTTTCATACTTATCATAGAAAAGCTGAATTAACGCATGGTATTCCGGATACTTATTTTGCAATATGCGTGTGCCTTCGGCAAGCGATCGTCCTTTGTCCTGCTCTAAATTCCATTCGGGAGTACAGATGTGCGTAAGGAAATACTCCATTTCACGGTTGTCATTGAAATAGTCTTTTAAAAGATACCTCGGATTCGAGTCCACCAATACGCCGCCAATATCGAAAACGATGTTTTTAAAATCCATTTGTATTTTATTTTATGCCGTTATTTCAATCCTTTTTTCCGGGTAAGAAACCAAACGTAACAGGATGACCCTTGCCCGCTTTTCAGGGTTCACTTTAAAGAGGATACAGGTTAAACATGAATGTGCAATATATTACGAAAGCAACTAAAAGTAATTATAGATTGCGAATTATTTCATCCCGGGAAGAACCATAACACAACCCTGTGCATCACTGAAAAATCACAATCGGATTAATCGCTGAGCTGCACTGGATTAGTGGGTATTGTTTTTCAGGTGGCCAGAAATAACGTGTATTATTGCTTTAATAGGGGTTTTCTTACTAATTTTATCGCGGTAGAAATCAATCCGAATCTGTTTTTTCATCAAATTAACCATCGCATTATGAATACGAAAAGTACTTTCATCCCGGTTTTTCTGATCTTGTTTTGCTTTTGTTTTAGTGCGAATGCACAATTGACGCCTCAGGATGCGATAAAATCCATGGTAAGGGGTATAAATATGGGAAATACACTTGAACCACCCAACGGGGAAGGTACATGGGGAAATCCCCCTGTGGTAGAAAGCAATTTTGATGATTATAAGAATGCCGGTTTTACCTGCGTACGGGTGCCCATTACATGGGACAAGCATACCGGTACCGCCTCACCTTACACGATTAATTCAACCTGGCTCAACCGGATTGAACAAGTGGTGAACTGGGGGTTAAGCCGGAAACTGATTATCATCATTAATGCACACCATGAAGGATGGATAAAGGAAAACTATACAGCCGAAAATGTGGCGCGTTTTGACAGCATCTGGAGCCAGGTTGCCACGCGGTTTAAAGATAAATCAGACAGCCTGCTGTTTGAGATTATCAACGAACCTTATCCGATGGCACTTGAAGATGTGAACGAACTAAACGCACAGATATTGAAAACAATACGAAAAACAAATCCAACCCGTATTGTCTTGTTTTCAGGGCATATGTGGTCAAACTCTGCAGAGCTTATTCAGGCTGCCGTACCCGATGATGATTATATGATGGGCTACTATCATTCCTACGATCCTTATCCTTTTGGACTTGAAGGTCCGGGCTCATACGGCAGCGATGCGGATATCAATGCCACGGTTCAGAAATTTGAAGAGGTGGCAGATTGGAGTGCCCAACACAATATTCCTGTGATTTTGGGCGAATTCGGTTATACCTACAAATGCGAATATAATTCACGGATGTGCGCGTATGCAACCATTGCAGAAAAAGCCCAGCTTTTTAATGTGGCGTTTAATGTGTGGGAAGACGGGGGTGATTTTAAGTTCTACAACCGGCCTCAGCGTACCTGGACGGAGATTAAAGACATCTTAATCCACACCTACCGGGAATCCCCTAATAAAATGCAGATAAATAATGTTGCGGACACCCTTGTTCAGCTCCAATGGACAAACAGGACCACTGAAAATGACAGCATCGTCATAGAGCGCAGGATTAATGACGGTTCTTTTGCATTTTTCACAAAGGTTTCACCGGAAACTTCGGCATTTGTTGATTCATCCACCCGGAGGGGAACTACCTATTATTATCGGTTGAAGGCAGACCTGAAAGATTCTATTGAAATACAATCCTATCCGGTCAGAATTGTGAATGTCCCTGTCGTTCCAGCGCCATATACGGGCAGTGCTGTGCCGATTCCCGGAATCATAGAAAGTGAGAACTTTGATCTGGGCGTGGAAAGTGAAACCTATCACGATTCAAATCCGGTGAATCAGGGTGGGGTTTACAGACCGGGTGTGGGAGTGGATATTTATAAAAGCGGAACCGTTTATTATATTGGCAATGTTGAAGCGGGCGAATGGTTGGATTTTACTGTCAATGTTGAAGAAGAGAACAATTACAGCATTACTGCCTATGTAGGTGCCGAGGTTGCCGGTGGTCAGTTCGAACTGCAATTTGGCAATGACACTGCTTCTCCTTTCACGGCAGAAGCTACGGGTAAACTGACCACTTTTAATAAGGTTACCCATACCTGTCACCTTCTTGCCGGTGAACAGAAAATGCGTTTATATGTTTTGAATACACCTGAATTCACGTTGCACCGACTCGTATTTTCAGTAGCCAGTTCGGTTTTCGACAGATCCACGGAGACTATTTCGGTTTTCCCCAATCCCGCCTTCAGCGAAGTAACCATAACGGGAATTGACGGTCCTGCAACCGTTAGTATATACAATGCCTGTGGTACCCTGGTGAAAACGGCAATTGTGAATGATGTTGAAAAGATTGTGTCGCTTGACATGCTTAAGGAAGGGCTGTATTATGTAAGATGCACTTCCGTTTCCGGCACGTATTGCAGACCCGTTATAAAAATGAACAATCTTCTGTAGCCATTGCGGAATCACACCCGTTATAAAAATGAACAATCTTCTGTAGCCATTGCGGAATCACTATTGCCATTGAACCGGTTGTAGAATACCGAATATCGAATATCGAATATCGAATATCTAAATTTCCTGTAAGCCAATAGTTTAATTAATGAGGAAACTTTTTATATTCCTTCTTCTTCCCTTTTTTGGAATTTTCCTTTCCTGCAGTCGGGATAACAAAAATGAACTGTACATTCATTCACCTGACAAAAAACTCTCATTTTCACTTGCCCTGACTGAAAAAGGAGAATTGCTTTATTCAGTCAAAAAATCGGTAGACACTATACAGGAAATAAAGGTGGTTGAAAATTCACCATTGGGTATTGTTTTGTCCGACCAGTCTTTCGTTTCTTCGTTATCCCATCAGTCAACCGGCCCGGTGG
>JAGDMB010000195.1 GCA_017860375.1 Bacteroidota bacterium
CCCGGAAGCAAAGTTGGGTAATTTGCGCCTGGGGCTAATATCAAACCTTTAGTCCCTGTAACAACTTCATTTTATTCAGCGGGACACCAGTTTGAAGACATCGGCGTAAAATCCCCGATGAGCGAAATGACTATTTTACAGTCTTCATCGTTCGGTGTGCTCTTTGAAAGCAAAAGACCAAATTCGATGAAATCGGAGAGGAAGTTGGGAAAGTCGGTGTGCAACCACCAACAATGCCGGGCCTTATATTTGCTTTTAACAGTTCCATTTCATACCTTTCGTATACCGTATCAAAAAAAGCCCGGAATACCGCTATAAATCACTTGCATTTCTGTTGTTTCTGAAAATATTCTATACTATAAAACCCTAAATTATTAACTCATGAAAACAAAATCAGCCTTGGAAAAATGGGAAATGCAATTCGCACTTTTGATTACCCTGCTTTGTTTCTGCAACATCTTGGTTTTTGCTCAACAAAATGAAGGATTAAAAGACCGATCACCTGAAAATGAAGAAAATGTTGTCTCAAAAATTAATTACGAAGTCGATGGTTTGAATAATTCAATTATAATCAATAATAGGAAAAACCTCTCGGAAGATCGGGAATACAATCCTGAAGGCAACCCGAAAGAGACCTGGACGATATCGTCAGATTGTGATAGCACATGGCAGGGAGGTACAGATCCTTCCTTTAGTTTTTACTTATTCGGCGATACCCTGATTAAGGTTTTTAAGGTGATTTACTCTGTTTCTTCAGGGGGTTGCTCGGAAACAACAACGACAACGTTCAGCAGTAAAAAAATTATCGATCATAAGATCAGTTTTTACACTACCAACACCTATTATAACGGCTTTAAATGGGTAACCAATATTACAGACATTGATGGAACTTTCAGTGAAGATATGAATTCAATCAGCGGAACCTACGCCATCACGGCGGGAACCTGTGAAGTAAGCATAGCCGGGGCATGGACCGCAACACCGGCAACACCAAGACCTGCGCAACCATCCCTGATAAGCGGCAAAACAACGGTATGCTCCGGTGTGGCTGAATCGTATGTTGTTAACGATGAGGCCGGGATATCCTTTGACTGGTCTGCCTCCAGTGGAACGGTTACAGGCAGTGGTAATGCAGTAATCATTACCTGGAATTTAACGGGAACCCAAACATTGACAATCACGCCGTCAAATGAATGCGGTAATGGCAAAAGTATAACACTTGATGTCACAGTCCTTGCAGCGCCATCACAACCCTCTCTTATCTCGGGTAAAACTTCAGTATGCTCCGGTGTGGCTGAATCCTATAGCATAACCAATGAACTTGGCGTAACCTATGACTGGTTGGCTTCGGGTGGTACGGTATCAGGCAGCGGTGATGCGGTAATTGTAACCTGGAATACAACGGGTAACCAGACATTGACGGTAACTCCGTCAAATGAATGTGGAATCAGCATTGGCAGAACCCTGGGTGTTGCCGTAAATACCGTCCCCTCTCAACCTTCAAATATTACAGGAAATGCAACTGCAATTAAGGGGATAGCCGAAACTTACAGTGTAACCAACGTACCCGGATTAACCTATACTTGGTCGGCATCAGCGGGTACCGTTACGGGCAGTGGTAATTCAGTAAGCGTAATATGGACTTCAACCGGGGTACAAACATTGACCGTCACCCCATCGAATGACTGTGGATATGGCATGGGAGCCACCATCGCAGTTACCGTAAATGAGCAGACTGGAATGGAAGAAATAGCCGATAATGCTGATTTTTTTGTATATCCTGTTCCGGTTAAAGGAATAATAACCATTGAAAATGAAATGCCGGATTCTTATGTTACTGTGTTTTCGATTGAAGGCAAAGCCATAATCAGGAAAACCCTGTCCGAAAAAGTCAGCCGTATCGATTTAAGCAATCTGTCCAAAGGGATTTATTTCATCCGATTGGAGAATTCAAAAACTGCAAAAATTAAAAAAGTCATTATTCAATAACTGAAAGACCAGTTATCTCAGCGAATGATAACAAATTTGCGCGTGATTCTTTTTGTACCGTTCATTACCTGACAGGTATAGTTGCCATCCGGAAGACCGGAAAGATCAACCTTAATCTGGTTGCTGCCCCGGGGCATCAGGCCATGATCCTGAGTAAGTACCACATGACCTTTCATATCCACGATGGTCATCACCACGTTTTCCGGCAACTCAAGGTAAAAGCTGAAGGTAGTCATAGCCGCGGCAGGATTCGGATAAATCAGCAGTTCACGGGGATTTGCGTTGATTTCATCAAACCCTGAAGGAGCGGTGGCTACAAAGCTTATACAGTTACCATACGCTACTCCTGCCGTGTTGGTGGCATAGGTCCTCGCGTAATAAGTATCCCCTTCTTTCAGCCCATGCAATGTGACCGTGAAGTCTTCTGCTGTTCCTGTTTCACGGGTTACCAGATTGTCATCGACAGTCGGATTGTAGTATGAAGCCCATGCGATTCCGCTGGTACTTAATTCCGAACCACCCTTATCAAGCACATAGCCATGCAAGGTAACACTGGTAGCGGAATTAAATTCTGAAAATACAGTGGCTGCGGTGGGAATACGAATTATACCGTTTTTAACCGACCAGGATTCCCGGATTACCCGTCGCAGGATATCGCCTTGTAACAAATACGGCAGCATGGACGACACAACGATCGTCCCGACTTCCTTGGGAGTTGATTTCAAGATCAAAGGGACAATGATAGTATTCAGATTGCCAACCACGTCCCTGAAACCATCCATATTGTATGCCGGTGCAGTACTTTTTACCGATCGCTGCATGGAGGAGGAAGCCGAATCTTCCACATTCAAAATGGTGTACAGTGCCCTGAGGAAGCGGACATCCAGGCTGTCAATAAACAAGGTATCCATAGGATCAAGGACACCATAACTTTCCATGCAACTGTCCAGATCCTGACAGAATACTTCAAAATCGTGATTCGTTATGGCTGAATCGTTCAGGGTATGCAAATAACCGGGATAGGTAGAACTGACCACCTCGTACGTTGTGTTGCTTCCGGACCGGTACCGATCGATGACTGCCAGTCTTAATTCCGCGTTTTTTAGTTCTTCCAGACCTTTTATCAGAAAGAAATCCGCATCTATGGTAATAACACTGTCATAAGGGGTTTCCTCCAGCCGGTCCAACACATCTTCGAAATAATTGTCGAATTCGGTAACATCAACCGGATAGGTATTCAGCAATATTTCTATTGTATCCATAAATGCTTCCATATATACACTATCATAACCACAGGCATCCATTGAAATCAAAAACCAGGGGTATTTATTGTACAGAATCCCGAAAGCTGAAGCATCAGCCGTGCCGCTTTGCGTGGTTTTATATTTGGGCATCTTCTGGTCCTGCGTGTAAATAAATGTTTCCGTCCTTTTATCCGGATAGGTAACGGTGCACGGTCCCTCCCGCTTTCCATACAACATCATGGCTTCTTCGGTATACTGAAGCCGTCCGCCGGATCCGGTCCACACAGACTTGACGGTACCCACCCATCGCCCCTGGTCATCTTGTTTGCCGGTGGTAACCCTTTTGCTTCTCCAGGTATAATACGTTTCCTGATGATATCCCTTCCCTATCGATACCGTTCTGGATGGCGGTATGAAAAGGGAAGATCCCACCGCCAACACGATAAAAATACCCAGCGTCACCACAGAAAGGAATGACAGCCACAATGTCTTTTTACGAAGATGCTTTTTCATAATGATTGGGATTAATTGTTTTTGTTCCGGCCAAAATTCCGATGATCAGTCCTGCTATACCAAATGCCATGTCGTGCAGGCAAAATACTCCGGGGATGGTCGAGGTAAGCTGAAGGAGTTCAAAACCCAGCACCAAAACGGGTATGCTGGCCATCCAGAAGATCCGGAGCCATGATTTGCTTCCCGCCCAGATACCGGTGATAATCAAAGCATATGCGAATGCCCACAATCCGTTGGGCAGTGAAAAAACAATCCATTCCGGAAGAGAGTGGCTGAAGGTAACGGAACTTTGCCTGGCAAAGCCGAACCAGCTGGCCAGTCCGGGGCCAGGAATCCATTTAAAAAATACCGGTTCGGATGCACGAAACAAAATATAGATTATTCCGCCCAGCAACAGGGCAACAGAACCCAGTAAAATATTCAACCGATTAAAACGAATTCCCGATGAACAGAAAAGTCCTGACTTCATTTTGAAAACTTGCTTACCACGTGTGACTGAAATTCAAAGCAAAGCGCCGGTTATGTTATCGTATACCAAATTACAAAAAATTTTAAAAATATAGCAATTATCGGATAAGGATTTCGAATTGTTCTGCTATATTGCCTGTCCTTTTTAAGGAATCTATCCAATGCGTTTAATTTTTACGATCTGATTTTTTTGTAAAGGCTGATCCTTATGGTATACGATTACATCGTAATAGGTTCCGGATTCGGTGGCAGTGTGGCCGGCCTTCGCCTCGCGGAGAAAGGCTATAACGTGCTTATGCTGGAGCAGGGGAAACGGTATAACCCGGAAGATTTCCCGAAAACCAACTGGAACCTGCCGAAGTATATCTGGTGGCCTGCCATGAGGCTTTTCGGGTTTCAGCGGATCTCCTTTTTTCCGACTGCCAGCATCCTCAGCGGTACGGGCGTCGGTGGCGGAAGCCTTGTGTACGCCAATACCCTGTATATTCCTCCGGATGCATTCTTCCGGAATGAACAATGGTCGCGTTTCGGGAACTGGAAAGCCATGATGGAACCCTTCTATGACAAGGCATCCTTTATGCTGGGAAGACAGAAATATACCAGGCAGAACATCGAAGACAAAGTCCTTGAGGAGATTTCAAAGGAAATGGATGCCTACGATACATTTGACACGGTTCATGTTGGGGTAAATCTTTCCGACCCGGAGAAGACGACGGATCCCTATTTTAACGGAATCGGACCGCTCCGCAAAGGCTGTATCGAATGCGGAGGGTGCATGGTCGGATGCAGGGAGGGAGCAAAGAACAGCCTCGACAGGAATTATCTTTGGTTTGCTGAAAAAGCGGGACTGGTGATCCGCGCGGAAACCAAAGCAGAAAGGATCCTCTTCAAAGAGGATTTATACCATATTGAAACCCGTCATATCACCTCCCTTTTCCGGAGAAAAGGAGAAACCTATGCGGCAAAAGGGATCGTGGTGGCCGCAGGTACTCTGGGCACACTCGAATTGTTGCTGAAGCAGAAATATCATTACGGAACGCTTCCGTATTTATCGGATAAACTGGGCTGTGAACTTCGGACAAATGCCGAGACCCTCAGTGCGGTTTCCTGCGCCGCGGAAAAACTGAACAACGGGCTGGCCATAACATCTGTGTTCAGACCTGATCCGCACACGCATGCTGAAATTGTGAAATACCCCGACGATTCCAATGCCATGAAGTGGTTTTTCAGCCTGTCGGCAGCAGGAGCCAGATCCACGCCCGGACGGACCTGGAAATTGGTCCTGAAAACCATTACGCATCCCCTTCACTTTCTGAAGATC
>JAGDMB010000196.1 GCA_017860375.1 Bacteroidota bacterium
TGTTCAATACTGGCTATTCTATCTTTATCAATCTGGGGGGTTACCTGCAGGCGATTGCCCTGGCGGTTCCGCTTGGGTTGCTGGTGGGCCTGATCCCTTTTTTCAGGCACATGGTCAGCAAACAGATAGAAGCCATCCGTTTCACGCCACTTCCGGCCACCACCGGTATTTTTATGGCTCTATTCGGCCTCGGGCTGGGTGTAAAAGTTCAGTTCCTTGCTTTCGGTATTTTTGTATACCTGCTTCCGGCCATAACGCAAAGAATAAAGGATATTGAAACCGACGATCATCTGAAAGCATTGCAGCAGACGATGTGGACGCTCAATGCCAGTCCCTGGATGTCCCTGAAGCATTTCTACATTCCATCCGTCCTCAGCCGCTTTTCCATGGATGTTATCAACCTGGTGGCGGTGAGCTGGACATACATCGTCATTGCTGAAATGGTAAACGCCCAGGGCGGATTGGGTTCCATGATCTATATGGCAAGTTCACGCGGTTCGCATGTCGATCAGCTTTATGCAGTATTGCTGCTTATTATTTTTATAGGTTTTGTGCAGGACAAACTGCTGAAACTCCTCGATAAAAAACTGTTTCAATTTAAATACGCCTGAACATGAAGCGAAATGTATTTCAAAAACAGGATGACAGTGAAGTTCCGGTGACTGCCCAAGCCAAGGCAGAACCTGAAACCGATGCTTCAGACAGCAATGAGTCTCCTGCAGAACAGGCGCATTTCATCCCAGCCGGTGATGTAGTAAACCTGGTCAATATAAACCAGATTTATACCGATCATACTCCCCCCAATGTGGTGTTTAAGGATTTCAACCTGGATATCAAGGACATCAAAACCCAGGGACAATTCATTACCATCATGGGCAAATCGGGTTGCGGAAAATCGACCTTGCTTCGGTATATCTCCGGCTTGCAGGAGCCAACATCGGGAGATATCTATATCTATGGAAAAAAACGTACGGACAAGGACCGTATTCCCATGGTTTTTCAGCAATATACTTCATTTGAATGGAAAACGGTATTGCAGAATGTCGCTCTTCCTTTGATTCTGAAGGGAGTTCCTAAAAATGAGGCCAATGAAAAGGCCATGGATATGATAGAAATTGTCGGTCTGGCCGGACATGAGAAAAAATGGGCCAAATATCCGATCCTGTCGGGCGGGCAATTGCAAAGGGTCGCCATTGCGCGCAATCTTGTGGTGAATCCGCAAATATTGCTTATGGACGAACCCTTTGGAGCGCTGGATACGGTTACACGAAAACAAATCCAGGTTTTTCTGCGCTCCATATTTGAAAATGCCAAGATCGACCCTACTGTTATCTTTGTAACGCACTCCGAAAGTGAAGCCGTTTTTCTTTCGACCGATATTTACATCCTCGATTCAGGACCCGCCACCATACGGCATCAGATGAAAATTGACCTGCCCCAGAAACGCGATGATTCCGTAAGGTATTCGGCTGTGTTTACGGATTATGTCAACAAACTCGGGTCGTTGCTGGAAGATTTGAAAAAGGAAGGGAGATAAAAAAGAGGAAGGCTGAAAACAGGCAGATTTCAATCAGCAGCAATGAAAATTGTTTGATATACGATAAACCTGATTGAATCTAAAAAAGCATTCTTACCCTTATGGTTCCTTCAATGGATTTCAGTTCCGGCAGAATCGTGCTGTCCAGTTTGCTGTCGGTATCGATAATCACATACCCGATGTCATTGTCGGTCTGAAGATATTCTGCCGCGATATTAATACCCTTTGACGTAAACACGTAGTTCACTTCTTTCAGTATGCCGGGTTCGTTTTTATGAATATGCAGAAAACGCTGTACATTGCGGTTAGGCTGCAGGGAAATCTGCACAAAATTCGTAGCCCCGATGGATGATCCGGTATCGCTGTAATGCACCAGCTTCTCGGCCACCTCGGTCCCGATCTTTTCCTGTGCTTCCATCGTACTTCCTCCAACATGCGGCGACAATATTACATTATCAAACTGCTGAAGTTCCGAAATAAACGGATCATTATTGGAGGTCGGTTCTTCGGGAAATACATCCAGGGCTGCACCCAGAATATGTCCTGATTTTAATGCCTCCACCAATGCCGGAATGACCACCACCGAGCCTCTTGCCAGGTTCAACAGGCAGGATCCTCTGCGCATCAGTGCCAATTCGCGCTCCCCGATCATTTTCCGGGTATGCTGGGTTTCGGGAACATGCAGCGTAACGATATGAGAAACGGCAAGCAGTTCTTCAAGCGAAGAGCAGGCAACGGCTTTCCCAAGACTCAGTTTTTTGACAATATCGTAATAGTATACGTTCATACCGAGGGATTCAGCCAAAATGGAAACCTGTGATCCGATATGGCCATAACCGATAATTCCGATGTTTTTATCCCGTACTTCAAAGGAATTGCTTGCGGATTTCAGCCATTTGCCTTTATGGGCAGCTGCATTTTTAACCGGAATATTGCGCATCAGCAGAATGCATTCGGCAATGACAAGTTCAGCCACAGAACGCGTATTGGAAAAAGGGGCATTGAAAACGGGAATTCCCATTAATTTCGCAATCCTACCGTCAACCTGGTTGGTGCCGATGCTAAAACAACCGATGGTAAAAAGCTTTTCGGCCGTTTGCAGCAGTTCTTTGGTCAGATGGGTGCGCGACCGGATTCCAACGATACTGGCCTGGCGGACTTTTTCCTGAAGTTCGGCTTCATCCGGAGCATAGGATAACGATTCAATGTTGGTATATCCATTGGCCAGAAAAAAATCCGTGGCACTTTTATGGATGCCTTCGAGCAGCAATACTTTTATTTTTTCCTTATTAAGCGAGTATTTCTTTACCATAGGATGTTATAATAAAGCGCAGGTTCTCAATTCAGGGTTGAAAATATAAAAAACGTGGAAATATAACCCATTCTATTTACTTCAGGAATTTTTTTACTTATTTTTATTCAATAATCCAAACAAAAGACATTCTCATAACATCGAATTTATCCCCGTGGTGAGAAACCGGTTCAAGAAATACTGGCTTGGATTATCCTTGCTGATAATCCTTACTGTTTCGGTCAAAGCACAGGTACTCAGTGACACATCCATGCTGAACCTGATTAAACAGGGAGTGGATTGTATATACAATTATCAGTTTGACAAGGCCACCGTTGTGTATGAGAAAATCAAATCGCGGTATCCCGATCATCCTGTTCCTTATCTTTTCAGGGCATTGATGACGTACTGGAAGAACTTTCCGCTGATCCCTTCCTCACCGGCCTCAAAGTATTTTACCGATGACCTGTTGAAATGCATGGACCTTTGTGACAAGAAACGAAATGCAGCCTGGGAAGCTGAGTTTTTGCTGGCTGATTTGGGGGCGAGGGGGTTGCTGTTGCTTTATTATTCAGACAACGATCTCACCATGGATGTGATCCCCCTGGCTTCCAATACCTATCAGCCTCTCAGGAGGGCATTTGATTTTACCGGATCCTATATTGATTTTAATTATTTTACCGGACTCTATAAGTATTACAGAGAAGCCTATCCCGAAGCTCACCCTGTTTACAAACCCTTTGCCATGTTGTTTCCCAGGGGGGACAGGACACAAGGTCTGAATGAACTCAAACTGTCGGCAAGCCACTCCATTTTCCTGAAAGCGGAGTCTTCATGCTTTCTGACACACATATTCATCAGTTATGAACACAACTTTCAGGCAGCCTGCCAATACAGCAAGGCACTGTATGAAAGGTATCCTGGCAATAACCATTATCTTGCAAACTACGTTAAAAGCCTGCTGCTCATCAAACGGTATGACGAAGCGGAAAGAATACTGAGACAATACCGGAATCCGTTAAATCAGTATTACCGGATGCAAAAAAATATACTGGAAGGTGTCCTGTACGAAAAAAAATACCGGAATTTCAAGTACGCGGAATCCCTTTACAATGCAGGAATTAAGGATGCCGTTGCCCTTGGAGTTTATGCCAATGAATTCCAGGCGTATGGTTATTTCGGCCTGACCCGGATCATGAAAGCAAAAAACGAGGACAGGTTAAGCAAAAGCTACCACAAAAAAGCCATGGATCTTGCTGAATATAAGGAATTAAATTTTAATGAATAAATATGATCGTATCACATTATGCGTCACGATAAGATTACCCCGCCACCATCAGGACCTTTTTTCCGTAGTATTAATTTTCTCTTTGGTTATATCTACCTTTGATTGTATCATTATAACCTTAGCAGCAATCGTTATGAAACATGTAACCCTTAAAGCATTAGCCATTGCCTTATTCTGTTTGGAATTTACAGGATTAAATGCACAAAAAGTAAACATTGACGTTGCAAGACTTTTTTGTCCACCACCTGTAATTGACGGGATTGAAGAAGAAGAATGGGATGCTGTTGAACCCGTATACCTTGAATATAACTTTTGGACTGAACAGCCTACCGTTACCGCTTACTGGAAGGCATTATGGGAAGATAATTTCATTTACGTTTTCATTAATGTTGAAGACGATAACTATTATCCTGGTTGGGAAGCGGGTGGAAATGGATGGGAATATGACAAACCTGAGATTTATTTTGATGTCAATGACGTACTGGTTGACGGTAATGGTCCTGCTACCGCCAGCTCAGGCCATTACCAGTGGTCTCCTGATCCTACAGACGGCGGTGACGGCACACCTACTACATTGGCGGGTACGACTCAGGCACCCGGTGGAACATACGCTTACATTATCACGGGCGAAAACTGGGCCTATGAATTTGCAGTAGATGTGGCTACAATGTCTAAAGTAAATAGTGATCCCATAGGTTGTGAAACAAAAATCGGATTCGATGTTACGGTTATTGACCAGGATGAAGGAATCACAACAACCCGTCAGAGGAAAATCTGGCAAAGCGGTGATGGTACAGAAGCCGAAGCCTGGAACAGCATGGATTCCAGTGGAACCATTACACTGACTTACTTTTGTGTAATATTTGACTGTTGGGACGAGCCATGCGACTACAACTGCGGCAACAAAATCAATGATAATAAGACAGTTAATATAACTATACAGCCCAACCCGGTTACAGATTTCTTAACCATCAATGCCGATTACGACAGGGTTATAATCGACAACATTCTTGGCCAGGAAATCCTCAGCATGGATCATATCAATACCAACAAACTTGATGTTGGCTATCTTTCTAAAGGTTTTTATATTCTAAGGGTTTACAAAGGGGAAAGATATATCGGAGCTGCCAAGATCATGAAAAACTAAAACAACTTTAAAACCTTCCTCTTCTTTTCCCCCCGATCAAAAGAAAATCCCGGCAATCGCCGGGGTTTATTATTCTACCATAGTTTAGTCCAATATTACCATGGAAAGACCTTTAATTATTTTGCAGACTTTTTAATTAGCAAATATTATACTCCCCTTAATATTCGTCAAAATTCACTTGACTTAGTTTTTTAAACTGCATATCTTTAATCAAATAGAAAATTAATTCAGCATATAAATCATAAAACGCTTCT
>JAGDMB010000197.1 GCA_017860375.1 Bacteroidota bacterium
ATGATCCTGAAAATTGCCTCTATGCCAAGGATGTCATTTCATTTGCACGCGAAAAGGGATTTTTCAGCGGGTTGGATGAGGAATTCAGTTTTGCCGATGCTTATGCTCCGCTTAACTTTGGCGCAGCAAGGTTTTGTGAATCACGGGTATGGTCGGGATTCCGGAAAGTGGCAAAGGACATGGATCAATACGAAGATTACGCCATGGGGATGAACCTGCACAACCGGATGCCTTTGTGGGTCAAAGCAGACAAAAAGCTTACCGTGCAGGATGTGATGGGTATGATGCGCGATTATTTCCAGGGGACAAAAATGGACCTGACGCAGGACATCGGTGCCGGACCCTATCAGTGCATTGTCCGCTGGCGGCCAATGACATGGTCGCTTGACAGTGTAAACTACATCAATGAAAGGGCAATTTCCACGCAGCAGACCGGATTTTCCTTTGTCGCGCAGTCGCGTTCCTGGCTTCCTGATCCCATCGGCGGCATCCTCTGGTTTGGTGTTGATGATACCTACAGCACCGTATACACACCCATGTACTGCGGCATGAGCAGGGTACCCGGAAATTATGCCGTAGGCAACGGATCCATGATGGAATTCAGCGACAGCTCCGCCTTCTGGATCTTCAACCAGGTTTCCAATTTTGCCTATACCAAGTACAGTTATATGATACCCGAAATACAGGCAAAGCAAAAGGAACTCGAGACCCGTTATATGACCGAGGTACTTAAAACCGATGAAGCTGCGCTGGCCCTTTATAAAAGCAACAATGCGAAAAAGGCTCAGGAGATCCTCACTGACTTTTCATGCCGGGCCGGGGCCCTCACATTCGATACATGGAAGGGATTGTATGCCCACCTGTTCACAAAATATATGGATGGCAACGTTAAAACCCCGGTGGCAGGACAGCGCAATCCCAACGTGAAACAGCCCGGGTACAATGAAGAATGGTACAGGATGGTCGTTAAAGAAACCGGGGATAAATTCAAAGACCTCGGGGAAGGAGGTCATTGAGGACCCCTATTTAATGATCATCAGAAACCTGTTCCAGCGAATTCGTTTCGGGAACGGCTGATTTTTGTCAATGGACAGCCATACCAACCTTGGCTTGCCGATGATATGGTCTTCGGGAACAAATCCCCAGAACCTGGAATCAAGGCTGCCGTGACGGTTATCCCCCATCATCCAGTAATAATCCATTTTAAAGGTGTAATGATCCGCTTCGGCATCATTGATGTATATTTTCCCGTCCCTGACCTCCAGTTTGTTTTTTTCGTAGTATCCGATGATCCTCTCATACAACGGCAGGTTGGATGGTGTAAGGTCAATCGTTGCCCCTTTTGCGGGTATATACAAGGGTCCGAATTCATCCAGTGTCCATTTATAGGATGAATCACTCGGGAAGTAATTGTAACTGCTTGCATACTCATAGGTGTCATCATAAAAACGACGCACCTCTTTTACGTTTTTGAAGGCCTTGATTTTTTCCACATCCTTTGAAGTAAGCTTTGCGCTGATATGGGGAGTACCCGGTATCACGCTGGTCTCATATATGCCCATGCGGTTCAATACCCGGCTGGAAATGGTCTGGCCTTCCACCAGAACATAGTATTCATATTGCATCCCGGGAATTTCCTTCTGCGGATTTCCGTTGGTATATACTTTCCCCTTGATGATCTGCAGCGTATCGCCCGGAATGGCCACGCACCTTTTAATATAGTTATCCCGTTTGTCCACCGGACGTACGACGATCTTATACTGATCCCAGATTTCTTTCCTTCCCAGGGCATTGTATTCATTTCTTGTTTTCAACGGTCTGCCGGCATTCCGGTCCCGTATTTCCAAACTCATGGCTGCATCCCGTACAAGCTGGTAGTAGCTTACATTCTGGTGTTGCACCACCACCGTATCACCCGCCGGAAAGTTAAAAACAACAGGATCATCGCGTTTAATCTTTCCCAGACCCGCCAATCGTTTGTAGGGAAGTTTGATCCATTCGACAAACGATTTGGTCTGTTTTGTCAGCGGAAGGGTATGCTGTGTGAAAGGAAATGCAAGGGGCGTATTGGGGATCCTCGGACCGTATACCACTTTGCTGACATACAGGTGATCACCGATCAGCAACGATTTTTCCATGGAACCGGTGGGTATCTTATAATTCTGAAAAAGGAAAATATTGATGATCGTAACCGCAATCACAGCAAAAATGAGCGCATCGATCCATTCCACCAGTTTGCTGTTCTTTCCGTCCCTTCTCTTCCAGAAAGTCCAGTTGACCTTTTTCGTAATGTAGAGGTCAAAAATAACAGGCAGTCCGAATAAGAACCAGTAATTTCCAAGCCAGATAACCCAAAGGATATAAATAATACCCACAACAATACAGGTGACCAGGTCTTTACGGGATACTTTCATAAGAATAAGTTTTGGGCGTTAAAAGTAGTATTTATTTAATGATTTTGAACATTTTATTCCATCTTATCTGTTTCTTGCCGGTCCGGGTCTTGTCAAGAGACAACCATACAAACCAGGCTTTTCCTATGATATGATCTTCCGGGACAAAACCCCAGAACCTGGAATCATTGGAATTATGGCGGTTATCCCCCATCATAAAAAAGTAATCCATGCGAAAGGTGTAAGAGGTTGCCTTCTCGCCGTTGATATAGATATCCTGTTCCTTTATTTCCAGGCTGTTCTTTTCATACACCGAAATAATCCGTGCATACAACGGAAGGTTATCGCGATTTATTGGAAGGGTCATATTCTTTTTCGGGACCACAAGGGGACCCATGTTATCCTCCGTCCAAAGGTAATTCCGGTCAAACGGAAAAACCTGCTGCTGGGAGAAGGCAGGGTCAACGCTTTCATGTTTCCGGAATCCCTTGATCCTGCCTGATTTTTGAAGGGAAACCAGGCTTTTTTCGGTCAGCGGAACCTCGAAAATCGCATTGTATTCATTGTAGTTCACATCATACCAAGAAATATCCAGGGAATCCAGAAGGTCATAACCAAGATTGCCGGAGGCAGGGAGCAAAAAATAATTATACTGCACCTTTTCCGGAACAATCTCCTTGTATCCGTTGATATAGACCGTCCCGTGCAGGATCCTCAGGGTATCGCCGGGAATGCCCATGCACCGCTTTATATAATTCTCTTTTTTATCCACAGGCCTGACGAGGATCTTCTGGTGTTTCAGCAGGGAATCACTTCCCAATTTCCGCACCAGGGTATAATACGTTTCGTTCTTGTCGGGGAGGTCAGGTAAGACCGTATCGCCCTCCGGAAAATTGAACACCACAATATCATAATTATGGATCTTTGAATACCCGGGTAATCTTTTATACCGAAGTTCTTTCCAGGTTTTATAGGAAGGCCGCGATGAAAAAGGGAGGGTGTTGTGGGTGAAAGGCATGGAAAACAGGGTCATCGGCATGCGGGGACCGTATTTCAGTTTATTTACAAAGATATAATCGCCTATATTAATGGTCTTTTCCATTGAGGAGGTGGGTATCACAAAAGCCTCCAGCAGGAACAAACGCAGGAGGAAAGCGAGTATAACGGCTATCAGAACGGCTTCGATCAGTTCAGGAACAAGCCGCGGTTTACCGCCGGGTCTTTTCCCTTTCCAGGATTTCCAGGGAACGAATCCGAATAAAAATGCATCGGACAGGATAAGGATCCCGAAAAGAAGCCAGTAGTTCCCGCACCAGTATACAAAAAGGGAATAGATTGCCGATGCAATCAGGAAGGAGGTGAGATTCTTCGTGTTTATTTTCCGGAGGATAGCGAGCATGCGATGCATTTAGAAGCCCAGCAGATCACTCATCGTATAATATCCCTTTTTGCCAAGAAGGAATTCAGCTGCCAGCACCGCACCCTGGGCCAACCCCGTCCGGTTTTTAGCGGAATGCCTTATCGCGATTGAATCGACAGCGGAATCATAGGTGATGGTATGGGTGCCGGGCACTTCATTTTCTCGTATGGCCGATATCTTCAGGGAAGAAGGTTCCGAAGCCTGGTTAAGTTCCCATTGCAATTTCCGGTCCAGCGCTTCGAGAAGGTCCCGTGCCAGGGTAATGGCCGTTCCGCTGGGAGCATCCAGCTTGTGTATATGATGCACTTCCTCGATGGAACAGTCGTAGTCATTGAAATTATTCATGATCCTGGCCAGGTACCGGTTAAGGCTAAAGAGTATATTGACTCCCAGGCTGAAATTGGAGGCATAGAAAAAGGCATGCCCTTTTTCGGTGCACATCTTTTTTACTTCATCAAATCTCGCAAGCCATCCGGTGGTGCCACATACAATCGGTGTACCCGATTGAAAACAGGTGATGATATTTTCGTACGCACTGTCGGGAGTGGAGAAATCAATGGCCATATCGGCCATGGCCAGGTTCTTTTCATTGAGTTCCCGGGTATTGGATATATCGATCACCAGGCATATCTCATGATTCCGGGCGAGAGCGGCCTTTTCGACCTCCCGACCCATTCTCCCATAGCCTAATAAAGCAATTTTCATAGGGCTCAGCATTAAGGGTTGCCGGCAAAGGTAATGCAAATATTGTTTATGCCCTACCCCTGTTGATATTCAATAACCGGCAGGAGAAACAGAATCGCCCATGCCGGGCACACATAAAAAAAGCCGTCTCGCTTCTGAGACGGCCTGTGATATCGGTGGATCGAATCCTTATTTCACTGAATTCACCACGGCTTCAAAAGCCTCGGGATGATTCATGGCCAGATCGGCCAATACTTTCCGGTTTATTTCAATGCCCTTTGCATTCAGCTTTCCGATAAATTCGGAATACGATAATCCGTGCGGGCGCACACCGGCATTGATACGTGTTATCCAAAGGGCCCTGAAATCCCTCTTCTTTGCTTTGCGGTGGGCATACGCATACGCTAAGCCTTTTTCATACGTATTCTTTGCTACGGTCCATACATTGGCCCTTGAAAGAAAATTCCCCCTTGTTTCCTTGAGGATCTTTTTTCTGCGTTGTCTTGACGCTACTGCATTAACTGATCTTGGCATACCTTTTTCAATTTTGGATGGTTAGCGATCCCGATTTACCGGAACTCTTTACGGCTAATTCACCCGGGTTAATACTTACTTCATTCAGACGGTACAATCTTACCCAAGCAACAATTTGGCCGTTTTCTCATCGACTTTGGAAACAAGGCCGGAATAGCCCAGGTTCCGTTTCCGCTTGGTCGACTTTTTGGTCAGAATGTGGCTTTTGTAAGCATGATTCCGTTTAATCTTTCCCGTTCCGGTGAGCGCATAGCGTTTTTTGGCACCGGATTTCGATTTCATCTTTGGCATATGTAAAATAACTATTTGGTTAATTTCTATTTCTTCTTCGGCACAGGAGCAATCAGCATAATCATACGCTTCCCCTCAAGTTTGGGCAACTGCTCCACCTTGCCAAGCTCGTCAAGATCACTGGAAAATCGCTGAAGCATCGCTTCTCCGTCCTCATTGTACACAATTGA
>JAGDMB010000020.1 GCA_017860375.1 Bacteroidota bacterium
TTTGTTGATTTGATGAATGGATGATTGGATGATAAAGTTTGAAAATTTGAAAGTTTGAGAATTTGAACATTCAAAGGTTGACAGATTAACAGATTGACAGATTTACAGGTTAACAGATTGACAAGTTTACAGATTATGAATTAATAGCAGAGAGTTGACTTTAAAATATTCAAATATTCAAACATTACGTATACGGTATAAATTTTGAAAGATGCTGATTATTAAAGATTTACATGTCTCAATTGGCGGTAAGGAGATCATCAAGGGCATCAACCTTGAAGTAAAAGCAGGAGAGGTCCATGCCATCATGGGTCCCAACGGATCCGGCAAGAGCACTCTCGCTGCAGCCCTGGCGGGAAGAGAGAACTTTGAAGTGACCAAAGGGCATGTCTCCTACCTGGGCGAAAACCTGCTGGAGATGCCGGCAGAAGAACGTGCCCGGAAAGGCCTGTTTCTCGGGTTTCAATACCCGGTGGAGATACCCGGGGTGTCGCTGGTGAATTTCATGAAGACAGCCGTCAATGAGCACCGTAAATTCAAAGGGCTTGATCCGATATCCGCCTCCGACTTTCTTAAAATGATGCGCGAAAAACAAGACCTGGTGGGTTTGCACACTAACCTTACCAACCGTTCGGTGAACGAAGGTTTTTCGGGAGGCGAAAAAAAACGGAACGAAATATTCCAGATGGCCATGCTGAATCCTGTATTGGCTATCCTTGATGAAACGGATTCGGGATTGGATATCGATGCCCTTAAGATTGTCGCAAACGGTGTAAACAAATTGCGGACAAAGGACAATGCAACGATTGTAATTACGCATTATCAGCGGCTGCTGGATTTTATCATCCCCGATTTCGTTCATGTGCTGTATAAAGGAAGGATTGTAAAATCGAGCGGCAAAGAACTGGCCATGGAACTTGAAGAGAAAGGGTATGACTGGATAAGGGAAGAGAATAAATAAACGGCAATCCGGCACAACCAATGAATGAGACAATCCTTACCCCCCAGGATATTTCCGCTGAATGGCTTAGGCTTTACAGGGATAATTCGGACATCCTGACAAAAAATTCAGGGGAAATCCTGAACAGCCAGCGTGCAAAAGCCCTTGATGATTTCATGCGACTGGGAATCCCGAGTACAAAGAATGAAGCGTACCGGTATACCCGTGTGGAGGATTACCTGAAGGGGAATTACGATGCGGAATTCACCAACGATCCTTTCAAGGTAGACCTGCGGGAGATATTCAAATGTGATATTCCCGAACTCGATACACATGTGGTCCTTGTCCTTAACGGTTTTTATTATACCGATAACAATCCTGCAGGTTTGCCGGATGGTATTATCGTTTGCGGTCTTAACGAAGCTTCGGTGAAGTATCCGGATATTTTCCGGCAGCATTACGGAAAATATGCAGGGACGGAAACGGACGGCCTGGTCGCATTGAATACTTTGTTTGCCAATGACGGAGTATTTGTGTATGTGCCCGATGGCATGTCGCTTGAAAGGCCACTGCAGATTATTAACCTGAGCTTTTCCCTTCGCAACCTCAGGATAACCCGCCGCAATCTTTTTGTGACCGGCGACAATTCATCCTGCAGCATTGTATTATGCGATCATACCCTTTGTGCTCACAGTTACATCACCAATTCTCTCACCGAAATCTATGCCGGAAGAAACGCCCGGGTCGATTTTTCAAGGATGCAAAATGAGAACAGCCTTTCCTCGCAGATTACCCATGCCTTTATCCACCAGGAAGAAAGCAGCAAGGTTACCTCCAATACCATATCCTTGCATGGCGGCCTTATCCGAAATAACTTCTTTGTACGGCTGAACGGTACAGGCTGTGAAAGCAATCTATACGGTTTATTTCTCGGGGATGACAATCAGCATATTGCAAATTTTACCCTGATCCACCATGCCATGCCGCAATGCACCAGCAACCAGCTTTTCAAGGGCATCCTCGATGACAATGCAACCGGATCATTTAACGGAAAGATATACGTGAGCAGGGATGCACAGAAAACCCTGGCCTACCAGAAGAACAACAACATTCTGCTGTCCCCGGCGGCACGGATGAATACGAAACCGCATCTTGAGATCTATGCCGATGACGTAAAATGCAGTCACGGCGCTACCGTCGGAAGGCTCGACACCGAAGCCATGTTTTACCTCCGTTCGCGCGGTATCGGTGAAAAAGAAGCGCGGCAACTGCTGATGTACGCATTTGCAGATGAGATCATCAGCAAAATCAGCGTCAGTATTTTGCGTGAACGCATCATCGGGCTGGTGGATAAAAGACTTCGAGGCGAACTGGCACGGTGCAACAATTGCGATGTGCGCTGTGGTTAATACATTTCCCTTATGAGCTTTGACGTACATAAAATCAGGGAAGATTTCCCGATCCTTCAGGAAAAGGTTTACGGAAATCCCCTTGTTTACCTCGACAATGGCGCAACTACCCAGAAACCCATGCCTGTCATTGCATGCATCAATGACTTTCACCGGCACAGCAACAGCAGTATTCACCGGGGAGTGCATTACCTTAGCGAGCAGGCCACAGAAGCCTATGAACAGGCACGAATCACAGTGCAGGAATTCATACGGGCAAAGCATTCTCATGAGATCATCTTCACCAGCGGCACGACAGCCTCCATCAATGGTGTAGCTTTTTCATTCGGTGAACGATTTGTTCATGCAGGTGATGAGATCATCATCACCGAAATGGAGCATCACGCCAATATTGTTCCCTGGCAGATGCTGTGCGAACGGAAGAATGCCCGGCTGAAGGTCATCCCTTTCAACGATGAAGGAATCCTGCAGGTGGATAAGCTTGAAGAGTTGATACAAGATAAGACCAGGCTGATCGCCGTTATGCATGCATCCAATACGCTGGCTACCCTTAATCCCGTTAAGCAGATCATTTCGCTGGCGCACCGCTATAACATTCCCGTGCTTGTGGATGGCGCCCAGTCGGTGCCGCACATGAGCGTTGACGTGCAGGATATGGATTGTGATTTCTTCGCTTTTTCGGGCCATAAAATGTACGGTCCGACCGGCATCGGAATTCTGTACGGCAAAGAAAAGTGGCTCGATGACATTCCCCCTTTCCAGGGAGGAGGGGATATGGTAGATGTGGTGACCTTTGAAAAAACGACCTATAATCAGTTGCCCTATAAATTTGAAGCCGGAACCAGTAACTATGTCGGGGCCGTTGGACTTGGCAAAGCGGTTGAATACCTTGTCACTGCCGGTATAAATGACGTTGCAGACCATGAACATGACCTGCTCCAATATGCCGTTGGAAGGCTGGATAACCTGGGTTATGTCACCCTTTATGGCAGGGCACCGCAGAAGACTTCCCTGGTAACCTTTACCCTTCGTGATATCCATCCATACGATGCCGGCATGATCCTCGATAAAATGGGGATTGCCGTACGTACCGGAACCCATTGCGCCCAGCCGGTGATGCGGCATTACGGTATTGATGGAAACATACGGGCTTCCTTTGCCATGTATAATACCCGGGAGGAGATTGACGCTCTGATAGAGGGAATTCAAAAAGTAAAGACGATGTTTGGAGGCTGAAGAATTAACCGCAAAGGTTTAGTCTTCCATATTTTGCCCATGTGAACGATTTGCGTTAATTTCGAACCTTCATTCATAAAAATTGTTTATTTAAATGGATCGAAAGACAATACAGGATGTTCAGGAAGAAATAATCAGTGAATTTGAGATTTACGATGACTGGATGGATAAATACAATTATATCATTGAACTGAGCCGTGATCTGCCGGTGATTGATCCGAAACTGAAAGTCAACGGCAACCTGATCAGCGGTTGCCAGTCGAAGGTATGGCTCGATGCAGACTATGCCAATGGAATAGTGACCTATACGGCCGACAGCGATGCCATCATCACCAAAGGCATTGTTTCCCTGCTTATCCGGGTGCTGTCGAACCGCACACCGGAAGAGATACTGGATACGGATCTCTATTTTATTGACCGCATAGGATTGAGACAGAACCTTTCACCCACGCGGTCAAACGGATTGCTTTCGATGATCAAACAGATGAAACTTTATGCCCTGGCTTTCAAAACCAAATACGGTTCGAAACGGGAACAAAATGAATAATGGAAAATACTGACAACATATTGCAACTTGAATCTGCCATCGTAAAAGTGTTGCGGAATATCTTTGATCCCGAGATACCGGTGAACATATATGACCTGGGATTGATATACGATATCGACATCGATGAGGAAAAGAAGGCCACGGTCACCATGACCCTCACTGCACCGAATTGTCCGGTTGCCGATCAGCTGCTGGTGGAGGTAAAGGAAAAGGTGGGGGCAATAGAGGGACTGACCGGTGCCGGGATCAAACTTGTCTTTGATCCTCCCTGGAATCAGTCGATGATGTCGGAAGAAGCCTTGCTCGAGCTGGGGATGCTTTAATTTCCCGGCGTTAGAATCAGCCATTACTTTTATTCTGCCTGCCTGTGCAAAAGGATGCAGGAATCATTTAAACTGTTTGTTTTCTGGGTTTTTTGACGAAAACCTTTGTCATTCGTTTCCGTATTATTATCTTTGGATTAATTTTCCGGAAGATAGTTACTATTTAATCCAGGCCTTATGAAAAAATTGTTACCTGTTTTTGCCTTATCGCTCGTATTGATCTCCACGACGGTCAATATCGGTATTGCCAGGTTATTTGAAGGTCCGAACCTGGGAGAGGAACTATTTGCATGGAATGCAGAGATACAGGAATTAAAAGTGAGTGTATACCCGAATCCGGTCATCAACAACCTGATCAATGTCACGACCAACCGGGATATACAATCCATCAAGATCCTTACCATCGTCGGCTCAGTGGTTCTCGACCGGGAATATGAGGCCGGAACTACCAACGTACAGCTTGACCTCGACAAGCTTAGCAAAGGACTCTACCTGCTTAAAATCAAATTTGATGCAGAAAACACCTACACGGAAAAAATAATGGTGAAATAAACCAGAGACCCGGATCCAACGATCCGGGTTTTTTTGGCACTTTTTAATGAGGTTCCCTGTTATCGTGTTACAGGTTCTCCCCTTTTACATAAAATTTATTTCCAGGTAATTCCTTCTTTAATGACTTTGGCCGGAATTCCGCCAATGAGGGAATTTTCAACATGAAAAACTCCTTTAACTATTGAATCAGAAGCTATCACGCAACCATTTGGAATAACTGTGCCTTTGTATATTTTTACTCCGCATCCGATCCACACATTGTTTCCTATTCGTATTGAATTTTCTCTTTTTCTTCTCTCTGCATAAGCGATCTCATGAAAATCCTCATCAAGAAACTGACAATTCCATGAAATTACACAATTATCTCCAATGGTAAGCTTATGCATAATTATCAAATTTATATTGCAGTTCATATACCCACCATTGCCAATAGTAACAATAGCATTTTCTCCAATATCAAATCGACAACCTCTTCCTATTGAATATTTACCCTTAATGATTAATTTACCATTTATATGCAAAAAAGTTTTGTCCGTTTTGTGAATAAACCCATTATATTCAATGCCAACTTCAATCCTTTCCCTTGCATCAATATTCTTAACTCCTTTTAGTTTAACATTCTGATGCAAAAGCAGTGTCTTTTTATGAAAGATTTTATGAAGGATAAACCGCAGGAGAACAAGGATAAAATAACTATCCGATTTCTTACATTTTTCATATAAAATCAATAACTGTCTCATAGGTAAGCCTTTTTTAATGTATACAAACTCATTAATAGAAAGGGTAAAACCTATTCAAAGCAAAAACTGGACGTACAGGATTAGTCCTTTGTGAATCCCATTCGCTGCTAAAATTTTCATTTATAAAGAGTCCAGCCATATCCTATGACTAAAAATAAGAATAAATCCTTCAGTTTAATGTTTTCAAACAGACTATTTCTCATTTCATGGAATTTTGTGGTTGCTTTTATTAAAATCCCAGGATGGATCCGGAAACTGAAAATAACTGACAGGGTCTGGAACAGCAAGCCAAAAGAAGGAAATGAATGATTGCGGCAAACCTTGCCTGGCCTAAGGCCGGCATGCCGGACCTTCATCAAATCCCTGAAACCTTTTGTCGTTTTTTCCGTAACATTTCTTGAAAAACTTTCATTCATATTTTGCAGACACCTGAAAATCAAACAATTAGAAATTATTAAACCCCGTTCTTGCTTTTAAATTTTACTTTTTCTTTAACAGTTCGTCTGAAAAAACGAACCGTTGATGGAAAAAACAGATACAGAAGAAAATGAGGGGCACTTTCACAAAACTACTAACTGCAATCACGTTATTATGCATCACGTTTCAGCAGGGGATTTTTGGCCAGTGTGCGTTAATCTCAGACAATTACAGCGGACAGGTCCCCAGCAGTGTTTGTGCCCCCGTTACTCTTACAATGGATGTCCGTTACCGGTTCATCCTTCCCGTAGATCCCTCCCGTGTTGAAATCCTTTATGTGTGGAATGACGGTACCGGAGCCACAACCCTGGTGCCGGCTGTTTCACAGGGCGATACCGTTTTTACTGCCACGGCGGCCCATTTATACCCCCCGGCCGACAACTGCTCCTATACAGCAGAGGCCTTCGTGGTATTCCAGGGTACGACTTGTGTCAGCAGCAGCCGGCAGGAGCAAACATTCAGTGCATGGGCAAGGGACAATGAAAATGGTGCGGACATCATTACGGATCCTGTCGTAGCCCAGTTCTGCGAAGGAGAAGATATCATCGACGTGCGTTTCAGGGATAATTCAACCTTCAATTGCAACATCGGCGTTGAACCCGATAAACCCAACCGGATCACGCGCTGGGTGCAATTTATCTACGGTACTACCTCCATTGGCGGGAACCGGATACCCAATGTTACCATCCGCGATCCGCTGGGAACCATATACCAGATGACCGATGCGGCCGGGAATTCTTTGCCCCCGGTGGCCGGTCCTATCGTCGAGATACCTATCCCGGCCGATGGCCCGACAGAAATTTCATGGCCCATCAGCGCGCCTGCCGGCGGTGTGGCCGGTGATATTTTTGAGATCACCATGCGCAACTGGAACATATGCAATCCTTACGATAAGAATCCTTTTGACGCCATTCCCCCCGGCGACCTTATTGATGGCGATTACCCTTCCATTACCACTACCGGGCTTATCGAGATCATCACTACTCCGCCGCAGATATCCAATCCCACCCTTGAATTTTGCGCCGGCAGCCCCATTAACCTCACACTTTCGACATCGGGAGGAACGGTCAACTGGTACAGGGATTCCCTGCTGACCGACTACATTCACACCGGCAATTCATTTAACCCTGCCGGCCCTCCTACTTTCCTTGACAATACTGTCGGAGGGGAATATTCCTATTATGTGACGGAGAGCATTGGCGCTTGTGCCAGTGCGCCAAGCAAAATATCCTTCCGCATTTACGACACTCCTGCCCCCGATCCCAAGGCAGGAAGGGATACAATAATCTGTTCCGATAGCTACCGGTTACAGGGAAATACACCTTCCGTAGGGACGGGTCACTGGACCACGCCGGGAAGCGCTGCGATTGATGACCCGACCAATCCGGTTACCATGGTTCACAACCTGCAGCCCGGGCCCAACCTGTTTCGCTGGACATTCACCAACGGGCCCTGTTTTTCGGTGGATGAAGTCATCGTGACCCGTGACCTTCAACCCGGAACAGCCACCGCTGGTCCGGACAGATCATTTTGTGACGACAGTTCGGCAATTCTTCAGGGGAACAATCCCACCAACAACGGTATGGGCACCTGGACCATCGTTTCAGGGAACGGCTCCATCAACAATATACACCAGTACAACAGCCCGGTAACCGCTATCGGGGGAGGAGAAAACAAGCTGGCCTGGACAATAACAAGTCAGTTCGGAGCCTGTATAACGACTTCCGATACGCTGACCATTCTTCGTGACCGGACTCCGGATCCCGCTGACGCAGGTCCTGACCGCGGGGTATGTGATTCGATTTCTGTCAGTCTGGCCGCCCTGCCTGCCACCAAAGGCGGAAGCGGTCTGTGGTCGGTTATATCCGGAACCGGAATAATAAGCAATTTGATGTCACCCGGTTCACCGGTATCGAACCTCAGTTTTGGTGCCAACCGTTTCCGGTGGACGGTGTCAAGCCAGTTTGGCATCTGTGCAGGCAGCCAGGATGAGGTTGTCATTACACGCGACCAGGCACCGGATCCCGCGTTTGCAGGGCTCGACCAGGCATTGTGTAATTCGGTGACGGCACCCCTCGGTGCGAATTCCGCCACGGTTGGTACGGGTACCTGGTCGGTGGTCACCAATCCTTCGGGGAACAACCCGGTATTTTCACCCGATATTCACAACCCCAATGCCACACTTCAGATATTACCGGGAAATGAAGGAGTGTACGTGGCAGAATGGACCATTGTCAACCAGAGCTGTCGTACCAGCGACACGATCGTAATCGATTTCGGCGTACCGGTGCCTCCTGCGGATGCAGGTTCACCGGATTCCGTATGCGGAACTTCTGCTGCACTGAGCGGCAACGCTCCCGGCAAGGGAACCGGTACATGGCGAAAAGTAAGCGGTACAGGAACCGTCAGTTTTGTTCCAGGTCCCCATCATCCGGGAACCCTTGCCCGGATCGATGCAGGTGAAGAGGGCCTGTATACTTTTGAGTGGAGAATCACCAGCGGATCGTGCCCTCCAAGTGCCGATACTGTGCCCATCCTTTATAAACCCACACCGGGCATTCCGGGAGTCTCTGATGAAAGCCGGTGCGGTGCGGGACAGCTTACACTCCTTTCTGTCACAGGATTGTATGGCAACAGCAACCACTGGTATAAAAATGCTTCTTCCGACAGTCTTTTGTACGCAGGCAACGACTATACCACTCCTGTTTTATCCTCCACCACCAGCTACTGGGTGTCAACGTATAACGATACAACGGGATGTGAAAGCATACGCCGGAGGGCGAATGCCATCATCAATCCGGTACCCGCTGTTCCGGCAGTGACCGATATCGAAAACTGCGGGGGAGGGATCTTTACCATTCCGTCAAAGACGGGGGCAAACGGCACTACAAACCGCTGGTATAATGCGTCATCGGGAGGCACATTGCTTGCGACGGACACCAGTTATACAACGGGATTTGTGAATACAAGCACAACGTTCTGGGTAAGCAGCTATAATAATACTACCGGCTGCGAAGGATCAAGGGTTCCGGTGCAAATTGTCATTCATGCAGTTCCTCTGCAGCCTTTTGCCAATGATGAATCACGTTGCGGGGCTGGTACACTCACGCTTACCGCAGCACTCGGAACCGGTGGTACCACCTTGCACTGGTACGATGCACCGGTAAACGGAACCGTTCAGGATACCGCCTCATCTTTTATCACTCCTTTTCTTACCGCAACACGCTCTTACTGGATCACCTCGTATAATGATTCTACCGGCTGCGAAAGCCCCCGGAAGGAAGTGAAAGCCATTGTCAACCCGGTTCCGGATTTTCCTGTGACCAATGATGTCTCAAACTGCGGTCCGGATTCCCTGGTTTTCATAGCCATTCCGGGAGCAAATGCCACCATTTGCTGCTGGTACGACAGCATCACGGACGGTAATTTTTTGATTAAGAATAATACGTATACCAGTCCTTTCCTGACCACCTCCCGGAACTATTACGTATCCAGCTTCAACGATAATACCGGTTGCGAAAGCAGCCGCCGGGAAGTGAAAGGAGTAATCCGTCCTTCGCCCGGTCCAAATCCGATCATTGGCGCTTCACAGGTAGGTCTGGGGCAAACCAATGTGATCTATTCAGTCAATTACCATCCCGGATCGACCTATAACTGGACTATCCCTCCAGGCATTACGCTGATCTTAACAAACATGAATTTTGTAATTCTTGAATTTCCCAACCTGGGTGCCTATACAATCAGCATGCAGGAGACCAACAGCATCGGCTGTCCCGGCCCTGTTGAACTGAAGCCCATCCTGGTAAAGGATAATGTTATTCTGATTGATCTGAACATTACCCAGGGCGAGACATGTGTGGGTGAAGACTTGCAGATTACAGCCAATCCTTCCGGGGGTACTCCTTCCTATGCGATCACCTGGACCGGTGATGTGCAGTTCCTCTCCGCCACTGACATTGGAAATCCGGTTTTTAATGCTGACGTACCCGGTACCTACCATCTCTATGTCAATGTTACCGATATCAATGCAAACCAGGCAGACGACAGTGTGACGGTGGTGGTTCATTCAAATCCCTCCGCACAGATCGTTTTGTCTGATACCATTGTATGTGCGGGTGAAGATCATCAGCTCGACGTGCAGGTTTCGGGAGGTTCAGGCGTATATACAACCTACCAGTGGACGGGACAGACCCAGCCACTGAGTTCAACCACCATTACCGACCCTGTCTTTTATGCAGTTGCCAAGGGATATTATGACCTTAAATTCACCGTTACAGATGATAAGGGTTGTCGGGGTTCCGACTCCGTCATTCTTTTCAATGATATTCCGAAAGCGGTTTTTGTTTCGGATGCCGAACCACGGTGCAGTCCGGTAACGGTGCATTTTACGAATACTTCAGACGGCGCTGTGGAATACCATTGGGATTTTGGTGACGGCGACACGTCAGTTGCTGAAAATCCCGTGCATACTTTCTACAACACCACTTCATCGGTTGTGCATTACAATGTGGTATTAACGGCAATAAGCCGGAACGGATGCAGGCATCAGGCAAACGAATATGTCACCGTATATCCGAATCCGGCCTCGGCCATCCACGCATATCCTGAAGAAGCCTGCAGTCCGGCAGACATTCTGCTGTCGGCTGCTCCGGGAGGATTCCGGTACAACTGGGACTTTGGTGACGGCCATACCGAAGAGGGAAATTTCAATACACAGCATACCTATAGCAACACATCCGAAAGGGATACCCTGTTTACGGTCACCCTGGTCACCACATCCACCTTTAACTGCCTGGATACGGCCATGGCCCGGATTACGGTTCATCCGTCACCCGATGCGTCCTTCGGGGTAAATCCGGTGAGCCAGATGTATCCCGACCGCACTGTGACGCTCACCAATACAACGCCTGCCGGTACCTGGGATTATACCTGGGATTTCGGTGACGAGACCACTTCAAAGGACCGCGATCCGGGTGATCATTCTTATCCGTCGCCAGATAAATATACCATTAAACTTGTAGTGGAGGGGGAACATTGCGCTGACAGCGCCATTGTCATGATCGAGATCAAGCCGCATCCACCGGTGGCTGAGTTCAAACCCATTGAACCCGGCTGTATGCCGCTTACGGTTCATTTTGAGAACCTTTCTGCCTATGCCACTACCTTTTTATGGGAGTTCGGTGACGGAGCCGTATCCAGCAAACCCGATCCGGAATATACCTATTATGAGCCGGGCGTATACAAAATAAAACTTACCGCCTGGGGTGATGGCGGTGTGGATACTTACACTACGGTCAACGACGTATGGGTACTTCCAAATGCCTTTTTCGAAATCGCCCCGCGGTTTGTATACGTAAACGACCAGGCAGTTCATTTCTTCAACCTTTCCGACAATGGATATACGTATGAATGGGATTTCGGTGATGGCACCACATCGGCGGAATTCAACCCCGAACATGTCTATACCGAAGAAGGCAGCTTCGACATCACCCTCAATGTTTGGACGGAGAATGGCTGTTACGATCTTTATGTACTTGAGGAAGGCGTGCTGGTGGAACCCAGTGGAGTAATTATTTTCCCCAATGCTTTCCGTCCTGAATCTCCACTGGCAGAGAACAGGGTATTTATGCCAGGCGTGATCGACAACGTGGAGGAATATCATCTTATGATCTTCAACCGCTGGGGTGAGCTTATTTTTGAAAGCTTTGACAAAGACATTGGCTGGGATGGAATCATTGACGGGAAGATGGCGAAACAGGATGTATATGTATGGAAGGTGGAAGGCAAGTACAGCAATGGACTTGGATTTCTGGAATCCGGCGATGTGACCCTGATGCACTAAAGGGGGAGAAAAAACGATGAAAAAACTTACTCTTGTATTGGCTTTTGCGGTTATGCTGAAGTCCCTTTTCAGCCAGGATCCTCAGTTTTCACAGTTTTATTCCAACTACCTATACCTGTCTCCTTCCTTTGCCGGACTCAGCGTGAATAACAGGATAGCCTTCAATTACCGTGTACAATGGCCCGAGATTGCCCACGGATACAATACCTATTCGGTGAGCTTTGATAAATACATTGAAAAGTTCAGGAGCGGTCTGGGCGCACTGGTAATGCAGGATCAGGCCGGGACCGGCAAGTTGCGCTCGCTCAACATAGGCCTTCAGTACTCCTTTGACATTAAAATGACGGAAAAATGGCATTTCAGGCCCGGACTGCATTTAATGTACACGGAAAGGGCGATCAATTTCGAGGATTTGCTTTGGAACGACCAGATATCGGCCAGCGGCAATTCAGCCACGTCCGCTGAAGTGGTTCCCATGGACAATATCGGTGACATTGACTGTTCCGTGTCGGGATTAACCTATTCCGACAGGTTCTGGTTCGGTGTGGGTGTCGACCATTTGCTCAGGCCCACACAGTCATTTTACTATTATGACGAAGCGGATGGCAATACGGGCCATGTGCCTGTCAAATACACGGTTTACGGCGGCACCAAATTCATTACCAGCGAAAAGTTGCTGCGGCCGATCCCGACAACCATTCAGCTGGCCTTCCTTTACCGTCAGCAAGAGCAATTCCGTCAGCTCGACCTGGGCGTATACTGGTACCGTCATCCGTTTGTACTGGGATTCTGGTACAGGGGAATTCCGTTGTACAAGGAAGTGTTTAACCGTGATGCTTTCACGATGCTGACGGGCCTCAAGATGAAAAACCTGAGCGTTGGGTACAGCTATGATTTTACCATGTCAAAGCTGATCACCCAGACAGGGGGTTCACATGAAATTTCCCTTTCGTATTCTTTCCGGATGAAGCCCATCAAGCATAAACCAAAGATGATGCCCTGCCCCGACTTTTAGTAAGCGTACCAATCTCAGGAAATCCTGCCATTTTATTTGAACATCGGACAAGGAACACCGAACAAGGAATAATGAAGTCAATATCATCTTTGTCTTCTCTTCCGCGTTCGCTGTTCGATGTACCCCCGATGGATCGGGGCAGGCTTTGTTCGGACTTCTGTTCATGATGGATTTACTTCCTAACAAAATGGGTAATCGATTTAGAACACCTCGTTGTGTTTTTTAATATAATCAATCAATTCCTCCACCTTACAGAATGCCAGAGCCGTATAGGTATCCGCTGCACCGTAATAAATGGCGATGCGGCCCGTGGGTGCATCGTATAAATTCTGGCAGGGGAAGACGACATTGGGAACAAATCCTGCCGTTTCATATTCTTTCTCAGGGGTAAGCAGGTAATCGCCGCAGCGGTACAACACCTTATCCGGTTCCTCAAGGTTGAGCAACACGGCTCCGTAACTGTATACAAAACCGTTGCAGGTATTGGATACCCCGTGGTAGAAAAGCAGCCAGCCTTCAGTGGTTTCGATGGGCGTGGGGCCGGCGCCGATCTTTGTGCCCTGCCACCATCCCTTTCCTCCTTTGCCCATCACGTGCTTATGCCTTCCCCAGTGAATAAGGTCGGGGCTCTCGCTGATAAAGATGTCCCCGAAGGGCGTATGTCCGCTGTCGCTGGGACGGCTGAGCAGCCTGTAGGTCCCGTTAATTTTACGGGGGAACAAAACGCCGTTGCGGTTGAAGGGCATCAGGGGATTGGGCAGGCGGATCCAGGTTTTAAAATCCCGGGTCTTGCCGAGGCCGATCGAAGCCCCGTGCATGTCATCGCACCATACCACGTAGTACCAGTCATCGATCTTTACAAAGCGCGGATCATAGGCATAACTGACCGGATAAGGTTTCCCGTTTTCTTCCTGCCAGGGGATCACCTTGTCATCGATCTGAAAGTTTATCCCGTCTTTGCTGCGGCCGAAGTGAATGTTAGCCCTGCCGTTCTTATGGTCGGCCCGGAATACTCCGACAAATTCGCCGTTATAAGGCAATACGGCGCTGTTGTATACCCTGGCAGTGGAAGGAGTGGGATTCCAGCCGATAACCGGATTCCGGCTGTACCGCCATATCACTTCATTACTGCCGGCAGGCCTTTCCTCCCAGGGAAGATTGGGTAAAGCATTTCCAATGATTCTCATACAGGTTTAGGTTTATCGTTTATTTTCCCATTGTGACGGTGATCTCATTCACGGATAGCAATTCTTCAACCGGGATAAAATTGCCGGGAATTACCTTTTGATTAAGCGTTATCTTTTTCACTCCCTGTTCCACACGTTCAGGATTTTCCACCCGGATATGCAATTCTTTACCGCGGAACCTCCGGTTCAGGGTGTAACCTTCCCAACGCGAGGGAATGCAGGGATCGATGATCATCCCGTTGTGCACCGGTTTCAGCCCGAGGATTGAATGACAGGCGGAATAATACGCCCAGGTTGCGGCGCCGGTAAGCCATGGCAGGCGCGAAGCTCCGCAGCGGGGACTGGTTTTTCCATGCGTGGACTGGCTGTACACATAGGGTTCAATTTCACGGATCTC
>JAGDMB010000021.1 GCA_017860375.1 Bacteroidota bacterium
CGCCGGGTTGAACTGTCTCATGAAATGGACTGGGTCAGGGCCTGCAAAGAAAGTCCCGAAAACCGGGTAGAGACAGCATCACCGTTCAGCCAGGCCGGCCCCTTTAACGAAATGGTCGTGATGGGCGTGCTGGCCGTTCGCCTCCAGGGATTGAACAAGGAACTGGAATGGGATGGTGAAAACATGAAATTCACCAACATCTCCGATGCCGATAAATTGCAAATGTGTATCGAAGATGGCTTTAATATTGCCGACGGACACCCGACCTTTGATAAAAAATGGACAGATGAAATGTCGGCACGGCAGTTTGCGGAAGAACTGATCAAACACAGCTACAGGAGTCCCTGGAGTTTACCTGCGATGCCTACTGCCTGAAAGGATACGGACAAGATTTCGTAAACCAAAATAAACAACGGAAATAACTATGAAAAAACTAATTCTTGCTTTATTCATTTTCGGTTTCGTTGCTGCCGGTGCGCAGTTATTTACCTCCTGCAAATCATCCGGCAAAGCAGCCGATACAACACAAGTCGCTATGGTTGAGCAGTATAATGTATTAACAGATCAGGAAAAAGCAGAGGGCTGGATCCTGATGTTTGACGGCCAGACTTTCACAGGATGGCGCGGGTATAATAAACCTGCATTTCCTGATTCAGGCTGGGAAGTGGTTGACGGCACGCTGCATTGCATTGGTTCAGGCCATGGCGAAGCGGGCGGAAAAGGCGGAGATATCCTCTATGATAAAAAGTTCAAGGACTTTCACCTGAGCCTGGAATGGAAGATATCGCCTGCCGGAAACAGCGGTATATTTTACCTGGGTCAGGAAATACCCGGTGAACCGATCTGGAAATCGGCACCCGAGATGCAGATCCTTGACTCGAACCATATTGATTATAATCTTGGTATCGACGGTAACCGGCGAGCCGGCGCACTCTATGACCTTATCCCCACCAAAGTGCCCTGCAAGATGGCAGGAGAATGGAACCAGGTGGAGATCCTTGTTTCGCAGGGAACGGTCGTGCACAAGGTGAACGGACAGGTAGGCCTGGAATACCACCTGGGAACTGCCGACTGGGATAAACTGATCAAGGGCAAGGACAGCAAGTTTAAGGACTTTCCGGAATTCGGGAAATACAAGGAAGGCTTTATTTGCCTGCAGGACCATGGCAATGATGTATGGTTCAGGAATATCAAGATAAAGCCGATGTAAGTAAAGGAAGTTCCAGAATACAAGAGCCAAAAACCAGGAATCCTTTTTGCAGGGTGTAGTTTTCAGAACTGCACCCTTTTATTTTTATCCCCCGGATTGCCTACCTTTGCTTTATGAAAAAGCTGAAACTCAGGGCCAGGGAAGTGGAAAAGATCGGGTATACAGATGAAGATCTAGTCAGCCTTATCATTCATCTCGTTCACAGGCATTATTTACAGCATGACAGGAATGAGGTACTGCAAAAACTGAAAGACCTTAAAGAAGACCCGTCGGCATTTGGCCAGGATCCGGTGTTCAGGCCCCTTGTTGAAAGACTGTGTGCAAAACCTTCCGGAAAGGGATTTTCCTCCCCGCACCACGAGCTTAAGCTGTCCGATACCCTCATTGATTATAAGATCTTCGGTGCATCGGCCATCGAGCGGGAAGCAATAAACCAGATGGATACGGCCATGCAGTTGCCTATTGCCGTTACGGGTGCCTTGATGGCCGATGCCCACAGTGGTTACGGGCTGCCCATTGGCGGGGTTCTGGCCACACGGAATGCCGTCATCCCCTTTGGCGTGGGAATGGATATCGGATGCCGCATGTGCCTTTCGCTATATGAACTGCCCCCTGCATTCATCGAGAATAACCGCCGAAGCCTCAGCCACATACTCCATGAAAACACGCGTTTTGGTCATGCTGAATTTCAAGGAAGAAAGGAACATCCCGTGCTTGACCGGAAAGAATTTTCAGAAATCAGTTTCCTCCGTGGGCAGAAAGACAAGGCATATGCGCAGCTGGGAACTTCGGGACACGGGAATCATTTTGTGGAGTTCGGCATTGTCAGCATAAAAGAAGGTATTCTGGATCTGAACCTTGCAGCGGGAGATTATGTGGGTGTTCTATCCCATTCCGGATCAAGGAACATGGGGGCATCCATTGCACAACATTATACGGATATTGCAAAATTGAAAAGAAAGCTGCCAAAGGGAGCTATAAACCTTGCATGGCTTGACCTTGAAGAAGAAGAAGGCCAGGAATACTGGCAGGCCATGACACTGGCCGGGGAGTATTCTGCCGCAAACCACCGGATCATCCATGAGAGACTTTCACTGGCATTGAACGAAAAGCCTTTACAGGTCATCGAAAACCACCATAATTTTGCCTGGAAAGAAAAACTTGCAGACGGCACCGAAGTGATCATTCATCGCAAAGGAGCCACACCGGCAAGGAAGGACGTATACGGGATCATTCCCGGTTCCATGACCTCTCCCGGATTCATCGTAAAAGGCAAGGGAAACCCGGTTTCTCTTTGGTCAGCCTCACATGGGGCCGGACGAGCTATGTCGAGAGCAGAAGCCAGATCGCGCTTTACGCCGAAAATCCTAAAAGAGGCTTTGAAGAGAGCCGGTGTCGATCTGCTGGGCGGTGGAACAGATGAAGCCCCCGGAGCGTATAAAGATATCCATGCCGTCATGCAGCATCAGAAAGACCTTGTGGAAATTGCAGGGATTTTTTATCCGAAGATTGTGCGCATGTCCGAAGATTGAAAAGAGAAAGTAAAGATTTACACACCAAATGCAAGAAGTATCATTCATCGACCTGGGTTTAATGGATTATAAGAAAGCCTGGGATTATCAGGCCAGCCTCCAGAAACGCATTGTGGATGCGAAAACGGGCATACAAGCGGATACAGTAAAAAATTACCTTCTTTTTGTGGAACATCCTCATGTATTTACCCTGGGTAAAAGTGGAAAGGAAAATAACCTGCTGATCCCCGATGACGTGCTGAGTTCCATACACGCTTCCTTTTACAAGATTGACCGCGGAGGTGATATAACCTACCATGGCCCGGGACAACTTGTCGGATATCCGATTTTCGACCTAAACGATTTTGGTATGGGGATCAGGGACTATATTCATAACCTGGAACAGGCCATCATCAATTCCCTGTCAGAAATTGGAATTGCTGCCTCACGCCTGGAAGGGGCAACCGGTGTATGGCTGGACGTGGATAATCCCGGACGGACAAGGAAAATTTGCGCTATCGGCGTCAGGGTAAGCCGGTCCGTTACCATGCACGGGTTTGCATTCAATGTGAATACCGACCTGAATTATTTCCGGTATATCCATCCCTGCGGATTTATTGACAAAGGAGTCACTTCTGTGGAAAGAGAACTGGGTTCGGTGCAATCCATGGACAGTATAAGGAAACTTCTGTTGCATAACCTGGAACGGATCTTTCATTTTAAGGCAAATCCGGTCTCGCTCGACTAATTATCAAATAAACAGATGATTAGATAGTAATTCATTTCCTTTTCAGGCTATTTTTAAAGCCCGGGAATTCATAAAAGGCAGGATTTTTTATGTACCTTTGCGGTTTTAAAGACTTTTTAACCTTTCTTTCTTCTTACGCAGGATTTTATGATGAAGGCCTGGAAAATAAAAGAAAACGGACACTTTGACGACGTCGCCAGGCTTGCGCGTGAATTGAACATTGATACTATTCTGGCCACCCTGTTGATCCAGCGGGGTATTAATACTTTTGACAAAGCCAAGGCCTTTTTCAGACCTGAACTAAGCAACCTGTATGATCCTTTCCTGATGAATGACATGGGAAAAGCGGTGGAAAGGCTCAGGTTGGCCATCAGCAACGGGGAGAAGATACTGGTATACGGTGATTATGATGTAGACGGAACTACTTCCGTTGCCATGATGTATTCCTTTCTCAAAAAATATCATTCCAGGCTTGATTATTATATTCCTAACCGGTATGCTGAAGGATACGGGGTTTCCTTTAAAGCCATCGATTATGCCCAGCAGCACGGTGTTACACTTATAATTGCGCTTGATTGCGGTATTAAAGCGGTTGAAAAAGTTGCCTATGCCAACGAGAGAAGGATCGATTTTATCATCTGTGATCATCATACGCCGGGCGATACACTACCGGATGCGGTCGCCGTCCTTAATCCCGCCCGTTTTGATTCCACCTATCCTTTTCACTTTCTTTCGGGATGCGGTGTAGGATTTAAATTTCTGCAAGCCTATTCCATGGTGAACAAACTGCCGTTTGAAGATCTGGAAGAATACCTTGACCTCCTTGCCGTAAGCATTGCATCGGATATTGTTCCTCTGATCGATGAAAACAGGATCCTTGCCTACTACGGAATTTTAAAACTGAATAGAAAGCCCCGGGTAGGACTGAAGGCGATCATCACGGCTGCAGGGATTGAAGACAAACCCATAACGGTGGATGATATTGTATTTAAGATCGGACCCCGGATTAACGCGGCAGGCCGTATTGAATCTGGCAAACAGGCTGTCGACCTGCTGATATCCGAAAGAGAGGATGAAGCCTTTTTGCATTGCGAAAAAATCAGCAGCTATAACCAGACACGGAGAAATATCGATAAAATCATCACCGAGGAGGCCCTTAAGGAAACCCTCTCCAATAATGACCGGTATAAATATTCCACCGTGCTTTTCAACCAGGCATGGCATAAGGGTGTAGTAGGAATTGTAGCCTCGCGGCTGATTGAAAGCTTTTACCGCCCCACCATAATTTTAACCGAATCAAATGGCTTCGCCACCGGTTCGGCCAGGTCGGTTCCCGGTTTTGATCTGTATCAGGCCATAAGCAGCTGTTCGGATCTGCTTGAAAGTTTTGGCGGGCATATGTATGCAGCAGGTCTTACAATGAAAATTGAGAATGTCGCCAAATTCAGGGATAAATTTGAAAATGTCGTCAGGGATACCATTACACAGGATCAGGCCATCCCCCAGATTGAGATTGATACAGAGTTGAATTTCAGGGATGTAACTCCCCGGTTCTTTACGGTATTGAAACAGTTTGAGCCATTCGGACCGGAAAACATGAATCCGGTGTTTTTTGCAGAAAATGTTGCCGATAACGGATCTGCACGGGTGGTTGGCACAAAGAGGGAACACCTTCAGCTGAATCTGATCCAGGAGGATATACCCTTTAATAACTTCAAAGCCATTGCCTTCAATCAGGCGCATCACTTTGAAAAAATCAAAAAGGTAAACGGCTTTGATATAGCGTTCACCCTAATGGAAGACACATTCCGGGGAAATTCTACGCTGCAGCTGAACATTAAGGATATCCGTATTGATTAGAGGGTTGATAGCAGAACCAGAAACCGGATAAATGAGCAGAGTGATTTGTATCGGGTTCGTACGCTTTCATTAAACGTATTTCAATCATCAATTCAACAAATCAACAAATCATCAAATCATCAAATCAACAAATTGGATTGCGTATCGGGTTGGATGCCAAACGGGCATTTCTGAATAATAGCGGACTGGGAAATTACAGCCGCAACCTTATTTCAGCCCTATGTTCTAATTTTCCGGAATCCGAATTTATCCTGTATACGGTGAGAACCAATCCGGCTCTTTTCGACCCTTCCTTTCCAAATGTCCGGATCCGCACTCCCGAAACTCTGATGCAGCGTAAACTGCATCAGGCCTGGCGAAGTTACGGGATCCCAAAACTGATGATCAGTGACGGGATCGATATTTTTCATGGATTGAGCCATGAACTCCCTTTCCGTTTCCCTTCCGGTAAGGTTAAATCCGTGGTAACCATCCACGACCTTATTTTCCTGCGGCTTCCCGAATTTTATTCCGCTATTGACCGGGCCATCTATGAAAGGAAAACCAGGTATGCCTGTCAGAAAGCTGACCGGATCATAGCCATCAGCCAGCAGACCGCTGATGATATTGCAGAATTCTTTGGTACACACCGCAGCAAAATTGACGTAATAAGCCAGGGATGCCATCCGGAATTTTACCGGACGCTGTCGCCGGAGGAAAAAGCCGCACTGAGAGCGAAATATATCTTGCCGGCTTCCTATATATTATATGTCGGAACCATTGAAGCAAGAAAAAATCTGCTAAACCTTGTGCGTGCCTTGCATATAGGTAAAATTGACCTGCCTCTGGTAGTTATCGGAAGAAAAACAGCGTATGCTTCTGAGGTGATTCAATTTCTGGAGAAGCATAAATCTGTGCACGTTATTTTTCTTGATTTAATTGCCAACACCGATTTGCCCGGTTTTTACCAGCTGGCCGACATTTTTGTATATCCATCGATATACGAGGGCTTTGGGATACCTATTCTGGAAGCTCTTGCATCGCGGACACCTGTAGTTACTTCACGCGGAGGTTGCTTTTCTGAAACCGGAGGCCCATCCACCCTTTATGTTGATCCGATGAATGCCCTTGAAATTGCCGGGGCAATCAACCGGGTTACCAGGGATCCTGACCTGCGGAAAAAAATGATGGAAGACGGGTTTCAGCATGCATCAGGTTTCCGGCAGGAGGAAGTAGCCGGAAGGATCATGAATATTTACAGAAAAGTGTTGCAAAATGACTGAGGATATCCATGTTGCCCTTCAGGTACTTAAAAAGGGCGGTACAATTCTCTATCCTACCGACACCATATGGGGTATCGGATGCGATGCCACCAATCCCGATGCTGTCAGCAAGGTATATGCGATCAAGCAAAGAAGCGATACCAGAAGCATGTTGGTATTGCTCGAGGATGCAGGCAGCCTTGACAGGTATTTGCAGGAAGTTCCGGAAATCGCATGGGATTTGATCGCGCTTTCGGATGAACCCCTGACGATCATCTTCTCCGGTGCCAAAAACCTGGCTCAAAACCTTGTTCCGCCGGATGGTACCATCGGAATCCGTGTGACACGGGATGAATTTTGCCGAAAGCTGATCCGGCAATTTCGAAAACCCATTGTTTCCACTTCAGCCAATATCAGCGGAAACCCATGGCCGGAAAACTTTAATGCCATTGATCCTGCTATCCTTCAACGTGTCGATTATACTGTGAAATGGCGCCAGGAAGATTCTGCAAAGGGAAGGCCTTCGGCCATCATCCGGTTGGGAACAAAAGGCGAGATTGAGATTATCCGGAAATAAACGATAAAAATCCCGGCCGCTTATAAATGCTGCCGGGATTTTCTTTATTTTATTGAATGGAACGGGTTTTACCGGAACCTGTTGAATTGGCATTGACCAGGGGATTGCCTTTGTATGCCACATTGCCGCTGCCGGTAATATTGGTCTCCAGTTCTTTTTCGACCCATACACGTGCAGAGCCCGAACCGGTGATGGTCACATCGGCTTCAGGCACGCTAAATCCTTCTGCCGAAATGGATCCTGATCCCGTTATTTCCACATCGAGTTCACTCTGGGCCTTGCCGGCAGATACATCAATGTTGCCTGAACCGGTTATGGTTGCAGAAACTTCACGGGCAGAAAGCTCGCTGAAACGGATTGAACCGCTGCCGCTTACGTTCAGGTCCAATTCATCTGTCGCGATAGCCGACCCGGCTGCTATATCACCTGAACCCGATACCGAAAGGGCATTTATCCCGGGTACCGTAATATAAACGGAAACCTTCCCAATGTTGCCATGAAACATATCGCGGGTGCAGATCTTAAGCGTTTCTCCGTTCACTGTTGTTTCAATTTCGGTAAGGGAGTTTTTATCGCCTTCTATTTCAATCTTTTGTACAGATCCTTGTGTAAGGAATACATCAGCCGAGATGGTCAGGCTGATCGCTGAAAACTGACCTACATTGCGGATCTCTTTTACTGTCTCACCGCTCAGTACTGGTGCAGTGCAGGAAAATGCCAGCATTGTGGCAAATAGAAAAAAATTTTTCATACGTCAGGATTATTTGTTCATAAAATGATTACCTGCTGCAAAGACGGAACGCGAATCATCCTGCTGCATGAAACCTGAATAAAAAGGATGATTACCGGGAAAGGATCATTTTCTGCAAACCGATGAATTGATTTTCTGAAGTTATCCGAACTATAAATAATCCTTCAGTGCAGTCATCCAGGTTTATTTTATACAATTTATTGCCGGGAAACAATCCGCAAGAAAGAACCAGTCTCCCGTTTATATCGTAAAGTTCCGCTTTTGCCTTTTTGTCCAGTATTTCATCAAAACCAATAAACACTTCATGACTGGCAGGGTTAGGGAACAGGATGAAGCCTCTGCCGGCAGCATCAGGAATGCTGATCTTTTCTTCCAGGGCAGTATGCAGGTCATATTCATCGATGGCTGCCTGGTAGATTTCCCGGGTATTTTCATCCTGAATAAATGCGATGATCCTTACTTCATCGGAATTATAGACATCATCGAAATCCCATGTCCGGGATACCGTTTTATTCGTGACACCGGGATACCAGTCTTCCGAGTATGAAGTGTCGGGCAATAAGGTTTTCAGCACACTCTCAAACAAAGTATCGCCATTGGCTCCGGTAACTCCCGAAACCATTCGCTCAATCACAGCCATGTGCAATGTGACCTGATGTCCCAGTATCTCTTTGAGGGGCCTTATATCGGCTACAGCGACAATAGAGTTTTTCAGCAGGGTTGTATGCAGTTCAAGGATGAACCAAGGATCCATCAGCGATTGATTCTTCACAAATGTCGCATCCAGCGCATCGTCAGAATAATCAAATATATATTTGTCTGTGGTACCGCCATTGAGTATTGCAACAGGGACCGAAGACAGCTGGTACAACGCGGCACGTGTACGAGGATCTACCGGATTCTGTTCGTTGAATGGATCGTTGCCTGATAAGGATGTATGGTATTGAATGTCAATAATATCCAGTGGATTACTGTTGGCAAGTTCATCCAGAATTGAATCCGCAATCCGGGAAGCCATGTCAGCGGAACTGGTAAAATGTTCAATCAGGGCTATTTTATTGCGTTCACCGATCCATACATTATCGAATGCCAGCCCGTTTGTCCCATTGGCAGTTCCATCCGAACCATAAGCAAAGCGGAACTGGACATTGTATTTTCCTTTCTGCATGTCAAGATTATGACGCGCTTCAATCCATTGCTTATCCTGTATATTCGACCAGCCTATGACATTGCCACCCGGTTTCCCCTGGATATCGTGGGAATTATACCAGTTAATCCCGTCGTCCAGTTTTCCCAAATATATCCAGTGCTTGCCACTGTCAGCCGTATATTGCAAGACGGCACCGTCCCGGTTTTCCATGAAAAGACGCCGCATGTCAAATTTTATCATGGGTTTGAAGATACCGGAGAAATTAAAACAAGGGGATGTTACATAGGACTGCTCGGGAGGCCACTCAGTGGTAATATGGGTGTACCATGCTTTCGCATGCTCTTCGGAGGAACCAAAGGGTTCATCCGGCTTGCCCAGCATCCATGAGTTTTTCCCGGAAGTATCGCTGCTGCTTATCCAACCTGCCATCCCGCTTTCAAATCCTTCAAAATAAGAGGCTCCTTCAGCCAGAGGGTAGGTAGGTCTCAGATGCAGTGTTTTGGTGATGGTATCCCTGCATCCGTAATGAGTGCTCACAATGAGATCTATAGGATAATCAGCGGGTGCCTCAAACCGGTATTCTGCATTATTTGTGACAAGACTGTCATACGTTTCACCCGTGTATATTTTCCATAAAGATTCCATCACTTCACCCTTACCTATGACTGACTGGTTGATGAGGTTAATGGTTTTTCCTTCCTGGTAACACTCGGTATTCCATGTGAAATCGGCAGAAGGTTTTTCCTCAAAATAGAAACTGATTATCGCCGAACTTACACAATTGTTAGCGGTTGTTACCTGCAGGGAAACATCTCTTCTTCCTGCTTCAGAATATTTGTGCTTTGGATTTTTGAGGGTGGAATTGTTTTCATCTCCGCTCTCGAGATCATCGAAACTCCAGTTCCATTTCTGTACCGGGTCACTGGAAGCAGTAAGGTCAACAAAGGTTGTCGAATCCGCCGCGCTGCTATAAATACATGAATCTTCTACTGTAAAGTCAACCAGGGGAGTATCGTATATGTCAAGGGATTTGAATACCTGACGGAAACACCCATGGGGTGCCGTATAGGTATAGAAAACCGTATCCGGACCAGGCACAGTTAGTTCGGACTTGAAGAAATAACCGGAACCCTGATTGCCAAAAACAGCATTGCCTGAAAACACACCCCCGATAACGTTACCGTTTAACCTTATCTCGTCTGAATTCTGGCAGTAGGATGATTCATCAAACCCGACGATACGGATTTCCTCCACATATTCAATTTCAAAGCTTTCCTTGACCTCGAGAGTGGTCACGTTGAAATAGCTATAGGTGACGACAAAAGTATTACCGGTCAATTCTAATGGAGTGATAGTTGCTGTATTGTCGCCGTTATCAACAATACCGGTTCCTCCGCTGATCGAAAAGGTTCCGATTACATTCGCGACATTACGCCCCTGAATGGTAAAGGAAGAATCGTTATAACAGAAGAACTTTTTGGTGTCATTTTCCGGAAATATAATATCTGCTTTGGCGGTAAGCACGGCAACGATAACCGTATCGTATCCGGTACAACCTGTTTTGGGATCACGGTAGGAATAAACAATAGAATGCATTCCGGGACCTGACCATTTCGGAAAGAAGAAATTTGTATCACCGACTTGAATAACGGGTGGGTAAAATGTTCCCCCGGCTGGATTTCCATATACAGGGACCTTATTTAATTCCGCACTGTATGCTGGCTTAAGTCCGGTTATGGTGACCACGGGAGCAGGAGTAACGGTAATCTGGGCACTGCCTGAAACAGTCCCTTTACAGTATTTATCCGATACATTCACCAGAGAATAGGTACCGGCTTTGCTTACAAATACATGATTCGGAGAGGTAGTAACCGGTGAAACAACGGTGGGGCTTTCCGAATTCCTGCGGTAACTGAACGACCAGGGGGCTTTTCCCGTAAGGGTTATCCTGAGATCGGCCGAAACATATTCGCAAACGGTGGCGGTTCCGGAAAGAGTGGCGGTAGGGACAGTATAATTTGTAACAATGCCGGATCCGGAAGCACAACCGCTTCGGTTCTTATCCGAAACGGCAGAGAGGGTATAGGTACCATCACCTAACACCTTCAGTGAATAATTCAGCTGGGTTATGTTGCTGACGGTTTTGGCATTTGCGCCATTCCGCAAATACGTGATGCTAAAAGGCCCCGTCCCTTCAAACTTTACCTGAAGAACTGCGGTATCACCCGGACAGATGGTATCTATACCGGAGAGCGTGGCTTTGGGCGACGTGATATAACTGATTACAGCCGTTCCAAACCCCGCCACGGTATCTCCCTCGCAGAACCTGTCGTACAGCTTGATAATCCTGTAGGTTCCCTGGTTCGTCACATTAAAGACAAAAGGATCCTGGGTTATATCGGAATACGTAACGTCTTGCGTATTCCTTCTCACTATAAAGGTCCAGGGTGCAGTACCCGTGAAATCAACCGACATAGGTGACGAGGAACCATCCGGACATACCTGTGAAGTTCCCGTGAGTTTCGCGGTGGCAGCCGGATAATATCCAATGACAGCAGAGCCTGATACGGTACCGGTACCGGACGGATAATTGATATCCGATACCGACAGGAGCGTATAGGTTCCGTTTCCGGGAGCATCAAAAATATAGGGCGAGCTCTGGATATCCTGGACGGTAATCTCTTCCGTTCTTCCGGAATAGGAACGCCTGTAACGGATAGTCCAAGGAGGTGAACCGGTTAAGCTGACCGTAATTTTTGCTTGGGGTCCGTCGCTGCAAATGGTATCGCTGCCTGATATGACCGCTGTCGGAGCGGAACTTCCAACCGGCCCGACCCAGGCTGAAGATACAGCAGCACCCGGAGTTGATCCGGCTGTCGCAGAAGGAGTGACCACAAACCGGATGTACATGTTATCATCGGAAGCGCTGAGTTTATATGTTGAATCAACAGCTGACGCAATAAGTGTTCCCGAACCTGTCGGTGAGAAAGCCCGGTACCATTGAAAAGCATGATTTCCGGCCAGGTTGTTTTCCTTATCGCTGTATGAAAATCTCCCGGTTATGTTCCTGCCTACGCTTAAATTGGGAGCAAAAATATGTACATCGCCTGCAACCGGTGCAGCATTTATATATCTGAAAGCACTTCTGACGGGAGTTCCTGCAAGTCCCAGGTTATCAACAGGTGTTACTTCGAAACAGATGGAGTCACCTCCATCTTTCAGGACGGGGGTATAGGAAACGGCAGAAACACTGTCAATCCAGGTGATACTGCCACCGGGCAATTTTCTGTACCATTTGTATACATGAATTCCAGGAGATAATCCGCCGGTTTCGGGATCTGAGTAGGTAAAAGTTCCGGTATGCAATGTGCCGATCCGGTTGTTGGCCCGCACAATGTTTACACTGGTAGCAACCGGGGGATCGTTTACCCCAATAACCGTAATGGTGCGTGAAATCTCATTGCTGAATGATTCGCCGTCAAACACTTTAAATGTGACCGAACGGGGGGATACGGAAGGATTTTCACTGGTGTTCCGGTAGGATACATTCGTAAGGGCTAACCGGTAGCTGGCAATAGTTGCTGTGCCGCTGAGTGTTAAAATACCACTGGCCGCATTCCATGATCCGGTTATATCACCGGTATTGGTAAAGGCAAGTACATCTTCTGCGGTTTCGAAATTCGCAGTGATCGAAACGGTAGCAGATACCATGGTGGCATCATCGGAATCCGTTATGGTAATGTTATTCGTAATGTCAATGGCGGCACCATTTTCAGTGTAAGGAAGCGGTTCAGTTTCAAGACCACCCAGCACCGGGGCATTGTTGACAGATCCTACGGTTATGTTGCGTTCTGCGAAATTGCTGTTCGCTTCACCGTCATTTACAAGGAAAGTGATTTTACGTGTGGCTGTAATCGGGTTGGCGCTTGTGTTCATATACCTGACATTCCGTAATGCAGACTGAAAGGTTGCTGCCGCAACATTTCCCGTCAATGTCAGAACGCCGTTTGATGGATTCCATACAATAGTAATACCGCTGACAGGTGAGCAGGAGAGAACATCCTGACCATTCTGGTACCCTGTAATGATTGCCACGGTGGCTATACTCAGTGTGGCATCGTCGGAATCAGATACCGTGATGGAATTGGTAATCTGGACAGCCGGGCTGCCTTCAATGTAAGGCAATGGGGTCTGCTCAATGGAAGCAAGCACCGGTGGATCGTTTACCGGAGTTATGGTGATGGAAATACTCTTGGAATCCAGACCTCCGTCGTTGTCATTTGTGGTCAGGTTTACTGTGGCGTTGCCGTAATAATTGTTTGATCCTAAAAAGTGAGCGTTGTTAAGAGCCGTGTTGATGGCAATGAGACTGCCCGTATAGTTCAGCGCAGAAGTCCCGTTTCCGCTACCTGAAAGCCCTGATAAAGCAGATAGTGTGAAAGTACCGTTGACAACCGAAATGAGGATGGATTGGCTATTGCTTTCAATATCGACGATTGAAATCAGGTTTGAACCAGCAGCATTAAAGATTAAAGGGACATCTTCATCCACAGTTTGTGCAACGGGGACTGTCATGACAGGAGGATCATTTACGGGGGTCACGGTGACGGAAATGGATTTGGAATCCGTGCCGCCTGCCCCATCGCTTGTATTGATCGTTATGGTTACAGTGCCAAAAAAGTTTTCTGTGCTTATTAAATAGGCGCTGTTCAGTGCTGCGTTGATATCAGCGAGAGTGCCCGAATAGTTCAGAATGGGTGTACCGTTACCGCTCCCTGAAAGCCCAGTAAGCGTGGAAAGGGTGAAGGTGCCGTTTGTAACCGTCAGGGTGATGGACTGGTCATTGCTTTCAATATCAGCGATTGAGATCAGATTCGAATGAGCGGCATTAAAGACCAGGTTGACGTCTTCGGCAACGGTTTGGGTGGCAGGAACCGTAATGACAGGGGGATCATTGACCGCAGTAACCGTAAATGTTGCATCATCTGAATCCGATAATGGATTGATGAGATCAACATCGGTGGCGGTGAATGTAATGGTCTCACTGCCATTCCAGTCGGCATTGGGAACGGAAATAGTGGCCACTCGGTTCACAATGGAAACCGTCAAATCGGTATTTCCAGAGGTTGTCCAAACGATATTGGCATCGGAAGTTTCAGCATCCGATACGTAAAGATCAAGGTTTATTGTTGGAAACGAAGCACCTTCTGCAATGGTCCGGTTGGGGATATTGCCAACCACAGGGGGGTCATTGACATTTGTAATTGTGAATGTTGCGTTATCCGAAGCAGAAAGCGGATTGGTTGCATCATTGTCGGTGGCGGTGAAAGTAATGGTCCTGCTGCCATTCCAGTTATCATTGGGAGCGGAAATGGTTGCAACACGGTTTACAATGGAGACCAACAAACCGTCATTTCCTGAATACGTCCAGACAATACTGGCATCGGGAGTTTCAACATCGGATACATAACCATCAAGGTTTATGGTTGTAAACGAACTCCCTTCAACAATGGTCTGGTCGGGGATATCGGTCACCACCGGGGCATCGTTGACCGCAGTAACTGTGAATGTTGCATTATCGGAGTCCGAAAGTGGGTTAGTCGCGTATGTTTCAGCATCTGACACATAACTATTGAGGTTTATGGTGGCAAATGAAGCGCCTTCTGCAATAGTCTGGTTGGGGATATTGCCAACAACCGGGGCATCATTGACTGCAGTAACCGTGAATGTTGCATTATCGGAGTCTGAAAGTGGATTAGTCGCGTCGTTATCGGTAGCGGTGAAGGTAATGGTCTCACTGCCATTCCAGTTAGAATTGGGAGTGCTAATGGTTGCAACACGGCTAGTAATGGAAACGGTCAGACTGGTATTTCCCGAATACGTCCAGGCGATACCGGCATCGGGAGTTTCAACATCGGATACATAACCATCAAGGTTTATAGTTGTAAACGAACTTCCTTCAGCAATGGTCTGGTCGGGGATATCGGTCACCACCGGGGCATCGTTGACCGCAGTAACTGTGAATGTTGCATTATCGGAGTCCGAAAGTGGGTTAGTCGCGT
>JAGDMB010000198.1 GCA_017860375.1 Bacteroidota bacterium
ACAAGGATCTTAAAGAGACGGCAGCAGAGGCACTGGTTGAAATTACGCGTCCGCTCAGGCTGAAACGTGAAGAATTAAGGAAAAATCCCGGAGAAATTAACCGGATCGTTTCTCAGTCATCGGAAAAAGCCCGCGATTTTGCGGAGAAGACACTGAATGATGTGCGGGAACTGACAGGGCTGGTGAGGTTGTAAAAATTTGAAGATTTGATGATTTGATGATTTGATGATTTGAAGATTTGATGGTTTGAGGATTCGAAGATTTTATCTGTAAATTTTAAAGTTCGATGGTGTGAAGATTTGAAGGTTGACAGATTAACAGATGATCAAGTTTACAGATTCTCTGTGGACTTTGGATTGTCGACGATCGGCTTTTTATCCGAAATAAAAAATCCCGGACGGTTGTCCGGGACCTGCCCTGGAAATTCATCACCAGGTATATGTTGGGAAGAACTGTACATCATTATAATCAAATAATGTGCCAGTTTATCATTCATAATTGTACAAAATACCCTCGAGTTCAATAGAAGGAGGGTCACCGTATGCTTTGTGAAAGTTTTTATTGGTAAGCAGAACAAAAGGGGCATTGAGGTTTGCTGCTTTTTTCCGGAGAATAATCTGGGCATTTTTTTCAAGGTATTCATTTTCGGCATTCACATAATCGGCCTGATAGCTGGCGATGACTTTTCCTTTTTCGATCATGCCCGTAATATCCTCTGACCTGTTCGTAAGGGTCACATTTTCCCAGTCACGACGGCTCCGTATAATGATTCTTGCCGTATCCACTACTTCCTTGCTAAAACCACCCTTATCGGTAAGGGGAAGAAAGATATCGATCGCCCCGTCGGCATACTGAATCTGGCTTATCTCATTTCGGTTGAGCGACTGGAGTTCGGTATTGAAGGGGTATAGAAAGAGAACAAAATTGGGCGTGATGTTTTGAATTTTGCCAATCAGTACCTGGTGGCTGTAGGTAAGGATCTTGTCATAGGCAGCAATGGCGCGGGAATCGTAGTTCGAAAGGGAAGTCAACAGGAGATAATTGTATGCAATCAGGCTGTCGGATTTGCCGTACTTGCCGGTGGATAATTCTTGAAGGGCATCAGGACCTGAGAAGTGATGTATATTGTTTTCGGCAACCTGGCATAAAAGCGGCAGCGTCAAAAGAAGAAAAAACACTATACCGTAAAGCCGTTTCATATTTTTTTGGTATGGATCATCATCGAACAGGGCAGAAAGGTAGAAAAACAGCCGGAAAAATCCGATGGAATGTTTATAAGAATGCATAAAATGTTGAGGAATGGCGGGAAAACACAGATTAACACGTAAGGGGTACTGCAACATTACCTTCCCGGCCGGAGGGAGGATACTCACGAAATAAAAGGATCCAGCGGGAATACAATCTGAATGCTGGCACCTGCCCCGGGCAAATTAAAGATCTTCAATTCGGCGGACAATGCGTTGAGAATAAGTTTTGCAGTAGCAAGTCCGATTCCAAATCCCTCTGTTTTATATTGCAGGTTATCGGCGGAAAACAATTCGAAAATATTCTTCAGCGCTTTCCGGGAGAAGCCCGGCCCCTGATCCTGGATTTCAAGCATGGCTTTGTTATCGGATTTCAGGGTTTTGATGGTGATAAGGCTGAGTTCGGGTGAGAATTTAACCGCGTTTTCAACAATAAGGTTGACGCAGGTTGTAAGCAATTTATGGTCTGATTTAATCATGATCTGACTTTCGGAAAAATCCAGGATGATTTTCCGCTGATGCGTTTCAATTTGCCGGCTCAGCGACAGGATAAACTCATTCAGGTTGATCTCCTCCAGGTTCAGTTTATAATTTTCAGCCCGTATCTCAGTGAATAACAAAGAAATTTCAGCCAATTGAACCAGGCGGTTGACAAGATGATTGATCGAATGAAGGTATTCCTTTTGTTCGGGTGACTGAATCAGGTCTTCAAGGATGAGGGTAAAGCCATGTATGCCCTGAAGGGGCGTGCGCAGTTCATGGTTTATATGCCGCATAAATTCATCTTTCACTTTATGCAGGTTGGAAAGTTCTTCGTAGGCCTCTTTCAGTTTGCGGTTCAGTTCGAACAGGTTTTTATTGCTGTTTTGAAGCTCTGCGGTACGCTGGCGCACGAGCTCTTCCAGCCTCATGTTGACCGACTGCAATTGCTGGGTTTTGTTTCGCAGTTCAAGCTGGGTTTTAACACGTGCAACCAGCTCGGTATAGCTGAAAGGTTTCATTATATAATCCACGGCACCGACCTCAAATCCCCTGATGATATCCTCCCTTTCATTCCTCGCCGTCAGGAACATTACGGGAATATCGCGTGAAGAAGGATCGCTCTTAAGCTCCTGACACACGGAATAGCCGTCCATATCCGGCATTGCAACATCCAAAAGGATCAGGTCAGGCAGTTCACGGCGGGCAGTGGTCACCGCTTCTTTTCCATGGGTGGCAAGGATTATTCCGAATCCCTCCTGCGACAGGATATCGCTAAGGAAATTCAGGTTGCTCGGGATATTGTCAACCAACAGAATATTGGTTTTAATATTTTGCTGTACCTCGGGCATCATTTTTCCTTGATCCTATCCGTCATTTTTTTAAATTCCGGGAGTACCCGAAGAATTTTATCAACCTGGTGAGTCTGGATGAGCAAAGCAAGATGACGACCATATTGAACAAATGAGGTCAGGCCATACATCTGCCCTGTACTTTCCACTTCATGCGCAAAATCGGAAAGATGATCCAGTGAAAGAACGGAACTGACCTCGTCGTATTTCGGCAGCAGGGAAAGTTCGCACATCCTTGTAAATGGCTCCGGCAGTTTTCCCAGGGTGTGTATATCTTCTTTCACCAGCTGTTCAAAATCGGGTTTCGGGATTTCACCCGATTCCGGAACCGTGGCGTCACTGTTTGAGACGGGAAGGGTGAAGGAAACGGTAGTGCCTTTGGAGAGACTGCTGTCAATGCTGATTTCACCCTTGCATCGCTCAATCATTTCTTTGCAGATCACAAGACCAAGTCCTGATCCATTGGATGCGGCTGTCCCGATCTTGGCCGGATGAACATCAATGCGGAACAACTTGGCCCGATCTTCAGGAGCAATTCCAATGCCGTTGTCCGTCACGGAAACTTGAATCTGTGAGCCCTGCAGGTAACCCGAGACCTCTATTTTTCCAAGCGACGGGGTGAAGTTCAGGGCATTTGACATCAGGTTCTGAAGTATGGTGGTTACCATGAATTTGTCTGCATACGCAATCAGGTCATCAGGCAAATCATAGCGGATCTCAATTTCCTTTCTTGCCGCCTCTTTCTGATTCATTTCCAGTACATCCCTGATAAGACCGGTTACATTAATCTTCTCGGGTGTGTAGGTAAAACTGCGGCGCTGGAGACGTGACCATTCAAGCAGGTTTTCAAGAACCTTGTTCACATGCTCGGATAAACCGAGAATGTGTTTTGCATACCGGTCTATTTTATCATATTCTTTTGCATCATTGCTTTTCACCATGAGTTCAGAAAAGCCCATGATGGTAGAAAATGGATTCTTCAGGTTATGGGCCACAAAAGAAAAGAATTTATCCTTCTGATCGTTGAGGTCTTCCAGTTCTTTCCCCTGTTCTGCCAGTTTGAGGTTCAGCTGACGGGTTTTTTTGTTCAGCCGGATCACCATCATCAGCTGTGCAAGGGCGAGGAGGAGAAGCAGAGCAATGATGACGGATGCCATTACCAGACGTTTGATCGTGGCAGCTTTTTGGAGATTCTGCTCCTTAAGCGCTTCGTTTTCTTTTTCTTTCTGGGTGATGTCATATTTGGCCTGTAATTCCCCGATCTGCGTTATTTTTTCTTCGTTCAGCAGGGAGTCGGATGCTTCTTTATAGCGGATATAGCAATCCAGTGCCTTTTTATAATTTTGTTGTGCCGCATAAATTCCCGACAGATTCAGGTACGATTCGCCGGCGATCCGGTATGTTTTAATGGAATCGGCAAGGATCAACGATTCCCGTGAATATTTCAGGGCAGCCGGAAGGTTGTTCATCCTGAAATAACCAATGCCGATCCGGCTCTTTGCCTGGGCCAATAAAAACAGATCCCCGTTTTTTTCAGCCAGCTCCATAGCCTGGTAGTAATTCACGAGGGATTTTTCGTATTTTCCGAGTTTCAAATACCCGTCGCCGATCTGAATCAGGAGCTCATTTTTTTCGGACTCCATTTTCAGGCTGTCAATAATCATGAACGAAACAAGGTAATAGGTTAATCCCTTGTCAATGCTGTCCATGCTCATAAGGGCAGAACCCATGGAAGCATAATTGCGGGCCACGTCGGGAATACGGTTTAATTTTTTGCTGACCGATACCGCCTGGCTGTGATAGGGAATTGCTTGCTGCGGACTTCCGGTGGCCGTGTATATTTTACCAATTGTCTCACAGCAGTAGCCGGTTTCCTTTTCCATCCCCTCCTGTTTAAATTGATCCAGGGCTTCCAGCAGGAGGGCCAGTGATTTATCGTAAATCCCCTTCTGAAGGTACAATTCCGCTACCCTCAGTTTGGCCAACGCCATCATCACGGTATCCTCTGCCGATGAGGCCAGGGTAAGCGCCTGCCTCGCAAATTCAAGGGAACCGGTTATGCTGCCAGCCTGTTCCTGCCGGCTAAGATCCAGCAGTTTTATAATTTTCTGGCTATCGGGAAGGGCTTGCAGGATCCGGTTGATACTGTCAGTGGTTGAAAAATCTTCGGCTGCATGCAAAGACTGCTGACCGGCCGAAATCAGAAACAGCCATAATCCTGCGATTAGTTTAATGGTTCTGGATGGGGGCATAGTCGCGACTAAATGAAACAGATTCTAACCTCGCGAAGGTAACAAATTATAATTTGAGGGTACCATACCTTATTAACCAGTAATCAACAATACACGTTGCCGACAACAAATAACCGGATTGCAGGAGAGCCCGGTGCCGGATGACGAAGGACACGACAGGAGCGGGTGCAGAAGAATAGATCCGTTATCCGCGGTTAAAAAGTATTTTGCTATTTTTGAATAAAAAAGACCATGACGGAAAGGATTGATCAGACCATCGGTTTCCTGAAATCGAAAGGCATTGCTTCACCGGAAATCGGAATTGTGCTGGGTACCGGCCTGGGAAAGTTTGGGAACGGGATTAACCTTATGCAGACCCTCGATTACAAACAGATTCCGAATTTTCCGGAAGCCACCGTGGAATCTCACCACGGAAAGTTGCTTTTTGGTGAAATGCACGGGAAGAAAGTGCTGGCCATGCAGGGAAGATTTCATTATTATGAGGGCTATTCCTTGCAACAGGTTACCTTTCCCATCCGCGCCATGAGGCTTCTTGGTATCCGGTACCTGTTGCTGTCGAATGCGGCCGGTGCACTCAACCTCAACTTTAAAAAGGGGAACCTGATGCTCATTGAGGACCATATCAGTTTTCTGCCCGATAATCC
>JAGDMB010000199.1 GCA_017860375.1 Bacteroidota bacterium
CTGTATGCATTCCGGGAGCGGTTGTTATCCAGGGAAGACAGGTTTCAGCTGGCGCTGAAAATGATAGCCATCTTGCGTATGATGATGAAGGATATCAATATAGCAGCCGCAACTGCCCTGCAGGCTATTGATCCTATGGGCCGTGAGAAAGCCCTGAAGGTCGGGGCCAATGTTATCATGCCCAACATCACACCCGGCAAATACCGGAATGACTATTCACTATACGAAAATAAGCCCTGTACGGACGAAAATGCGGATGACTGTCAGTCCTGCCTGGAAACCCGCATTGCCCTGGCCAGAAATGAGATCGCCTATGAGGAATGGGGCGATTCGGCGCATTATAAAGCAAGAGAAAAGGGATAAGGAAAACGTCAGCATTCAGGAATGGACACGCCTCAGCCCTTTGTATACTCTATCCAAAGCTCATCTATCCCTCAGGGGAGGGGAATACACCCGTTCCTGACCTGTCATGTGGGGTAGCAACCGGTATTTTCCCCGACTGTATTATGAACTAAAAATAAAAACTCAGCACCAATGCGCCACTGGCCGTGTTATCAAAACCGAGGGTTGTGCTGCCGCGATCGATGATTTCGTCGTCTTCGCCCTCCACAACATAAATCCTGTCGGTAGTCTTTACAAACATAAACCCGACATTAAATTCACCCGCCAGCGAAATTTTAGGAGCAAAAAAGACTTCCACTCCCAGAATTCCTCCAAGGCCGCCGCCGATATCAATCCCTCCTGTTTCTTTCCAGTCATTGTCAGGGTCTTCGGCATCTTTATACGAAATAGTGCCGATCCCCAGCTCATCCTGATACGGGTATTTCTCAAAGATAATTCCGGCTCCATAGTAAGCCCTTACTCGGCTTTTGTATACAAATGCATTTTCCAGTGCGACCTGCAATCCAAAAACAGCAGCGCTGTTGACATACTTAATGTCTTCATCCGGATCCGTCCCGACAGGCTCCGTGTATTGTGAATAGCCAATCCTGAAGGCAAGACGAATAGCCTTACGGTCGGTAAACATTTTTTTAACGTATATGGCACCCGGATTCTGAGCCGTAAAGGTAAAATACGGTGCACTGGCACCACTGTTTGAGAATAATCCGCCCAGATAGTATAAAAATGGAGTGGCGTCAATGCCCAGCGCATAGTCTCCTTTTTCAGGCAAAATGGTAATCCCCCTTTTGCTTTTTAAACTGAAAGTATCCGTTTCCTGACTGAAGGCAACCTGGTAAGAAAAAAATACCAGTACGAAAAATAGGGTAAGAAAGCGTTTCATAGGATGATTGTTTAATTATTAGTTTATTTAAGTACAATGAAATGTACAATTTCAAAACTTGATTTCCAATACCTTCCTGAGCAACAACCGATCAAGTTATTAACCGATCCGTTTATTTTATCCTTGTGTTTTTAGGGGAAATTAGTACCTTAATGCTAAAATAAGGCAACTCCTTTCATGCATTGATGGTAAAAACTTTTTCATGCATATTGTGGTCAATCGGTTTGTTTTCGTCTGTCTATGGAAATGACCCGGTTAAATTCGGCCAGCCGCGGGTAATCAATTTTCCTAAAAGCACCTATCAGGCGGACAATCAAAACTGGTGTATTGATCAGGATGAACAGGGTACCATGTATTTTGCCAATAACGATGGATTGCTGACGTTTGACGGAATAAGCTGGAAGACATATCCTTTGCCGGATAAAATGATTATGCGGTCACTGGATGTCCAACCGGCAGGCCGGATATTCACCGGCTCCTATGAGGAGTTCGGTTTCTGGGAAAGGGATAAAAGAGGGGAACTGCAATATACCTCACTTACTCCCCTGCTCAGGGATTTCACTTTTCAGAATGAAGAAATCTGGAAAATTATTACCTGGAATGGGATCACGTATTTTCAATCCTTTTCCGTGATTTTTGCCTATAACGGTAAAACAGTCAGTGTCATTCGTCCTCCCGGATTGATCACATGCTTTTCCCGGTTGCATGATCAGCTCTACCTTTTGATTGAGGGCCAGGGTTTATATACACTTCAGGAATCCCTTATTGTGCCAGCTGATAGTGCGGGATTTTTCAGGGAAAAGATGATCCGCGTGATGCTGCCGTATGCTGAGGGCAAAATGCTCATCGCGACCGCCGATGATGGTATTTTTGTATATGATAAAGAGGGCAAGGTGTTGCAATGGGGGAGCGGACAGGAAGCCAGGGCCAGAAAAAGCAGCATAAATCGCGGAACGGTGACGAAAAACGGAATGGTGATCATCGGAACGATACTCAATGGCATCCTGATCTATGATCAACAGGGGATTCTGGTGTTTCACCTCAACAAACAAAATGGTCTTCAGCACAATACGGTGCTTGATGTGTTCATGGATTCCGATGGGTCACTTTGGGCAGCACTTGATAACGGTATCGATCTTATCAGCCCTGAAAGCAATCTGACCTTTTATTACGATCCTACCGGGGTACTGGGTTCGGTGTATGCCATGCAGATCCGCGATAATATACTGTATGCCGGTACGAACCAGGGATTATTTTACAGTCGCTTCGATCCGGCTTCTGAAAGCCTGAACCTGAATTTCCAGTTAATGGAAAACAGCCAGGGTCAGGTTTGGTCACTCGATAATTTTGACAACCAGATGTTGTGCGGGCATAATGAGGGTACTTTCGAAGTTCAGGGCGCGAGGTTCATCCCGGTATCGGCTGTAAACGGAGGATTCTCATGCTGTAAATTCATCCATGATGCTGAGGAGTATTTATTGCAGAGCACCTATACAGACCTTGTGGTATATAAGAAACAGAACGGGAAATGGAGGTTCAGTCATGCGGTCCGGAATTTTATGAACCCGGTGCGGCATATACAGATCGATCATCTGGGGAATATCTGGGCCGGTCATTTGCTTCGCGGTCTTTACCGGCTGAAGCTCAGCGATGATCTGACTTCAGTGACCGAAAAAAAGCAGTATGGAAGCCGCGATGGTTTTGCAAGCGATTACCATATTAATGTGTTTACCCTGGAAAACAGGATCGTATTTACCAACGAAGGAAAGGTGTATACTTACAATGACCTGTATGATTCCATCATGGTCTTTGATTTCATTCAAAAAGGGATAAAGGATAATTCTTTTGTTACCGGCATCTTTCCTGCCGGAGAAAAAAAATACTGGTTTTCTACCGCCTCTGCACTTGACCTTTACGAGATAAATTCGGGGGAAGTAATCCGGATCCTGTCGGTTCCGTTCGAACAGCTGGATAACAAACTGATCCGTCATAATGAAAACATTTTTACCGTTGCACCAGACAAATGGCTGATCGGGCTTGAAAATGGCATGGCATTAATCAGTCCGGATTCAGGAAAAAACAATATTGTTGAAAAAACGGCGACCATAAACAAGGTGGTTTCAACCGGGAAAAGGGAAACGATCTTGTTGCCGGAATACAACAGGAACAGCGGGATGCCCGAATTCCGGTTCAACCAGAATGGTGTGGCTTTTTATTATTCCTGCCCGGTTTTTCGTTCCTCCATGCGTTTTCTGGTAAAACTTGACGGTATTGATGAGGAATGGATTCAGACAGGGTTACCGGTATTTAAATACGACCGGCTGCCCTGGGGAAATTATACCTTTCGCGTAAAAGCCTTCGACACTTCCGGAAATACATCAAAAGAAGGCCATTTTTCCTTCGTGATCTCCTCTCCATGGTATTGGTCCTTCTGGTCAAAGATGGTTTATATTTTGCTTCTGTCTGCATTTATCCTGGCCATTCGAATCTATATCCTCCGGCGCTTAAAGGAGCAGGAAATCAAACTGGGTCAGGAAAAGGAAAGGGCATTGATCAAACTCAAAAACGAAAAGCTGGAATCGGAGATCCATTTTAAAAGCATGCAGCTGGCCAATACAACGTATTCGATGATCAAGAAAAATGAAATGCTGCTGGAAATCAAGAAACTGCTGGGCAGAAGCAAGCGGAATATCGATCGCGCCGATTGGAATCATTTCAAGGATGTGTTGAGCCTGCTCGACAGAAATATCACCAGTGAGGATGACTGGAAGGTATTCGAAAGCAATTTTGAGCAGGCGCATGAAGAATTTCTGCAGCGCATTAAAAAGACTTACCCTGATCTTACCCCGGGCGATCTTAAATTATGCGCCTATATCCGGATGAATTTGTCCTCGAAAAAGATAGCACCCCTGCTTGGTATTTCCATCCGGGGTGTGGAAAATCACCGTTACCGGTTACGACGGAAGATGGGGCTGGAAAGGGATGTGAACCTTACCGCCTATGTCATGGAATTCTGATGCCATTCTTTTTCCAAAAGTGAATCCTGTTTTAAAGTCTTAAAAGATTCATTCTTTCGATGAATTCACATAAAAAATACGGTATAGTATAAGTATTAAAATAAACATTATCAATGATTTAACTATGCATGGAGTAGTAAGAGTGAGGTGAGCGGCAACCTCATTTTGTGCTGGTGTATTTTATGTGAACCTGATTTTATACCAGGGGTTGTTTTTAGGCCTAACTTTAAGTAACTAAACCGAACACTATGCGAAACCAACTCAATTTTAACCAACGGCTATGCATTAAAAAAAGGATTGGGGCATTTTTTCTGTTTACGATTTTCTCATCCTTTATTGCTGCGTTTGGACAGGAGAGGACTATTACCGGAAATGTTATTTCTGCGGATAATAATGAAACCCTGCCGGGCGCAAGTATCCTGATCAAAGGTACGACAAGGGGAACCATCACTGACCTTGACGGTAATTATTCCATTTCCGTTCAGCCTTCTGATTCGGTCCTTGTCTTTTCTTTTGTCGGCTATGATACGAAGGAAATAAGAATTGGCTCACAATCGGTAATCGATGTGGTGCTGGGACAGGAATCCGTGCAGCTCGACCAGGTTGTAGTGATCGGCTACGGAACCATAAAAAAGAGTGACCTTACCGGGTCCGTGAGCTCCGTTAAGTCGAAGGATCTGACCAAAATTACTTCTGTGAATCCCGAACAAAGCCTTATGGGAAAGGCTGCCGGAGTGCAGGTGACCAGCACATCAGGGGCTCCCGGTGCCATACCGGTGATCCGGATCAGGGGTGTCGGTACCTTTAATAATTCGTCCCCCATTTTTGTGGTCGACGGTGTGATCCTCGACAACATTTCCTTTCTAAACTCGGCGGATATAGAATCCATGGAGATCCTCAAGGATGCCTCTGCGACTGCCATATACGGATCAAGGGGAGCCAACGGGGTAATCATGGTTACCACAAAAGCCGGTAAGGTGGGGGATGCAAAACCGACGATCAGCTATTCAGGGGAATTTACCTTGCAGAAAGTAGCGAAAAAGATCGATTTGCTCGACGGGAAGGAATTCGCCACCATCACCAATGAAATTACTCCCGGATATTACAGCAACATTGATGCGGT
>JAGDMB010000200.1 GCA_017860375.1 Bacteroidota bacterium
TGCCCGGCGGACTCAAGCGGGTCAAGGATCAGTTTCACTGCATGAGCTGTATTGCCTGTGCCCGTGAAATAATGGATAAGGATGGCGGCCATTGTTCCGCTATTTCCGGGTGGATATCATAAAAATGATTTTGTTATGGCTGTCCAGTATCCGCAGAATGGCTACATCCTTGAATGAGCTGTAATCCAATTCATTCGGGGTAAAACTATCATCCATGATCTGTCCGTCTATCATAAAAATTACTTTGTGATTTTGGTTTTGATGATAATCAAAATGCTTTTGGGTAATGCGCTCGAAATCGGTATCGTAATAGGCAAGGATAATATCGGAAATGCGACCCGGATTGACTTTTATGGTTCTTCCTTTATATCTTTTGGTTCTGTAATTTGAGTTCGGTTGTTTAAGATCGAACTCAAATTTTATGACCTCGTCGTCCTTCGGCACTCCGAGCGAACTGGCACTGATCTTATAAGGTTCTGAAATGCATGAGAATTCGACAATGCCCTCAATCGGTGCCCATAATTCAAATTCTCCGGATATATCGGAAAAAACCATTTTATCGGTATTAAAAACTCTCACAGTTACACCCGGCAGAGGATGCTTGTCTTTCGATATGGTCTGTCCTTTTATCAGGATAGAATCAGTGGGCTGTGAAAATCCGGTCAGGGTACTTAACAGTCCTGCCATTATAAAACAGGATTTCATGATTCTGTTGGGTTCCATGATTTTGGTAGATTAATAATTGTTTTCAGTTTTTTATTGCCTGCTCTTTATTAAAATGAATCTGTGTACTGTATAAAATGTTCCCTCCTCTTTCCCTTATCCAGGTATCGAATTCGCGTTTGCCTTCTTTCAATACAATCACTCTGGCCCCCGGTGTAAGATGACCATAGGTGTTTTTTGCCCCGGAGAACCTGCCGTATGCCAAGGCTATACCATCGCGTATTCCGATATAATCGTTCACATGGTCATGTCCCACGAATGTACCCATGATATCGCCGCACTCGAGCATGGATGCATACAACCCCGAATTGATCATTGGACAAAAGACCTCCTCGTGTTTCGTACCGATGCAGGAAGCGCTGTCCTCCTCCCAAAGCATCTGGTATTCCGGCAGAGGAATATGAAAAAATGCCAGAGACGGCACAGGGACTCCCTTGTTCTTTTTGGTGAAAGCAGCACTTTGATTGCGATACCAATGGATCTGTGAGAAATCGATCCATCCGTAGGTGCCTTTTACTCTATCCTTCAATGGATTGTATGCATTTGAATCGAAAAAATACAGCAAAGCCTGATGCTTGCCCTTCTTCCCTGCAACCGGAAGAATAAAATTGGTCTCTCCTTTTATTCCGGAAGTGGTTGAATTAAGATTATAGGGAAGAGACCGGTAAATTGCAGACAGTGTTTTTCGGGGAGGCCCATTTTCGCCATCATGATTTCCAAATACGGAAACCCAATGAATTTTCTTCTCTGCAAACCGATTTGCGAGTCTGAGCAAAAGATCATCCACCGTATCCTGCACGCATATATCTCCAGTAATCACCACCAGGTCGGGTTTTTCCACATCAACAATATTTTTTACCAGTTCAAATACGGATTCAGAAACGGAATTTTGAAGGTGCATATCGGTAAACTGCACAATTTTGAATTCACCCTCCTGACGGAATTGAAGCATTCCCTTTTGACAAAATGAATTATTCAGGCTAAGAATACTAAAGCCGATTATCAGGTACCTTTTCATGTATGTATGTTTCGGATTGTCACGTTGAGTTCTTTCGGCTTTTCTTACTATTCCTGAGAGACCTGACATGGTTTTGTCTGTTTATTTTTATTACTCTTTCATATCGGGTTCGAAGAATATCCAGCGAATTTCAGAATTTTCCTTTCTTAACTCCGCTTCGCAGGTATTAATGTTTTGGATCAGTTGACTGACGGAATCCACTTTTTTCATTTTTGCTTTTACCGCAACCATTATATGAGGACCCAGCTGCAGGGTGATCAGATTAAATATCCGTTCAATTTCCGGCCGGGCTTCCAAGACCATTTTTATCTGGGTGCGCGTTTCGTCATCCGCACTTTGTCCTATCAATAAACTCTTGACCTTTACGGCAAGGAAAATTGAAATAATCACCAGCAAAGTGCCGATCGCTATACTCCCACATGCATCGAATACAGGATTGCCGGTTACCATAGCGAGAACAACTGCAATAAGTGCAAAGGACAGACCCAGCAACGCGGCAATGTCTTCACCCAAAACTACAACCAGTTCACTTTTGCGGCTGTTTTTATACCATGTCCAGAGAGAAACATTGTGCTTCAGTTTATTGATTTGCGTCAGACAACCATAAAGCGAAGAAGCTTCGAGAATCATACTGATCAGTAATACAACGATTGCAATGATCGGATTTTTCAATCCTTCGTGCAGATGGATCTTATGAATCCCCTCATAGATCGAGAATAAACCACCCATGCTGAATAAAATCAACGCCACGATGAACGACCAGAAATAGATTTCTTTACCATATCCAAGCGGATGTTCCAGATCGGGTTTTTTCTTCGTTGCCCTTAAACCAAGGAAAAGTAGGCCCTGATTGCCGCAATCGGCATAAGAGTGGATTGACTCCGCAAGCATTGCACCGGAGCCGGTTATCACAGCGGCAATTGTTTTGGTAATAGCAATCCCCAGGTTTGCCAATAAAGCAAAAAGTATTGATTTTATGGATGCCTCATTGTTTGACATTCTGTAGGGTATTGCCTGTCCTAAAAATTTTTATGGCAGTGACGGACCTCTGATTTGCTTTTAGTAATCAAATATAGTCCTTTTCTATTCTTCATGTTATTCGGTTTAAATTTTCAACACGTTCAATCTGCAGATTCTTATCGGCTGCAGGGGTGATGGCGGCTGGATATTGTTATTCTCTCCTCATTGCTTATCCCGGTCCAATAATGCCTTTTCATTTTTCCGGAGGTGTCATACCGGCCTTTCTTTCAATCCTGCAATAAGGGTCAGTCAAAATTCTGTAAAGAATCTAATACTTATTCCTGTGCATGTCTTTTTTATAATTCTTTAAAAACTTCCCGAATGCTTTGTCCTTTTTTCTTCTCTCTGCCACTGTCGATTCAAAATACGTCTTTTCTCTTTCCATTTTCAGGTAATTTTCGTAGGATGCCTTGTCAATTTCTCCTTTTTCAACTGCTTCAAGCACACTACATCCGATCTCGGTTGTATGCGTGCAATCTTTGAATTTGCATTTTTGAGAAAGGCCGATTATCAGGTCGAATGTGATTTCCAATCCGCTGGTTGAATCAGCAATACCTACCTCTCTCATCCCGGGATTGTCAACCAGGATTCCCCCATTTTCAAGAATGAATAATTCCCTGTGACTTGTAACATGCTTCCCTTTATTTGTGCTCAGGCTAATGGGTTCGGTTCGCATCATCGTTTTACCGGAAAGATTATTGATTAATGTGGATTTCCCGACGCCCGAAGAGCCGAGCAAACAATAAGTTTTCCCTTTTTGAATGATTGTTTTTATCGCATCGTATCCATCCTGGGTAGCGTTACTTATTGCAATTACCGGAACATTTTTAATCCGCAGTTTAATTTTCTCCAATATTTCGGAGATCTGAAGCTCATTTAGTAAATCAATCTTACTGAGCAAAATGATGGGACTAACCTTTGAGGAATAACAAATAGTCAGGTATCTTTCAATGCGGTTGATATTAAAATCTCTGTCAATGGCTTGAACTATAAAAGCATAGTCAATATTTGCTGCTATGATCTGGATCTCTCCAAATTGTCCGACTGCCTGTCTTTTAATGACGGAAGATCGGGGCAGTGTTTTATGAATCAATGCAAAATCTGAATCATACGTGGTCAATGCAACCCAATCTCCAACTGCAGGAAAATCTTCACGACTTTTGGCAGAAAACCTCAAATTCCCGGTAATCTCGGCTTCAAATTCACCCTTTATTGTCCGGATAATATACCGTTCTTTATGTTCCGCAATAACCCTTCCTATTTCAAAGTTTTCAAGTTTGTTAATTCTTCTGAATTTCTCAAACTTTTTATTATAGCCAAGGTCTTCTAAACGCATTATTATTTATGTTTCAAATTAGCCCTGTATTGATAATGGCATGATGCTCAATCCCTCAGGCATCGCTCCGACAATCCTGAAAAAAAAGGGCGGATTCATTTATTTGCCGCTTATGGATTCCACAACCGCTGGAGCATTTATCAAAAATGCATTCGATTCATTATACTGTCAGGTGAAGTATTTCTTTTCTGGAAGCATTTTTATTGTCTATCCCAATGCAACATCAAGCATCATCATTGTCGCAAATCCCAGCATTGCTCCAACAGTCGATAAATCAGTTTCATTGCCAGCCTGTGATTCGGGAATGAGTTCTTCCACTACCACAAATATCATTGCACCCGCAGCAAACGAAAGAGCATAAGGAAGCAAAGGGGTTATGGCTAAAACTAAATAGGCTCCAATGACTCCGGCGATAGGCTCCACAACACCTGACAACTGACCATAATTAAAGGCTCTTAGTCTGGAAAAACCTTCTCGCCTCAATGGGATTGAAACAGCTGCCCCTTCAGGGAAATTCTGTAATCCGATTCCTATAGCGAGAGCCATAGCTCCTGCAACCATGCCTGCATCCGAATTGTTCGATAATGCCCCGAATGCAACACCCACTGCCAGTCCCTCCGGAATATTATGAAGAGTAATGGCAAGGATGAGAAGCACACTTCTCTGCCAGGAGGTTTTTATTCCTTCAGCTTTGTCTGTAGCCAGCCCCATATGTAAATGAGGCAGAAGTTTATCTATTAAAAACAAAAATGTACCACCTGCCAGAAATCCAATCAGGGCAGGAATCCATGGCTTTGTTCCACTTGCTTCTGCCATTTCGATGGATGGTTTCAGAAGAGACCAGAAACTTGCTGCAATCATTACACCCGCAGCAAATCCCAGCATGGAATTCAGTATCTTTTTATTAATGGTCTTAAAGAAAAAAACCATAGCAGAACCCAATGCTGTAACTGACCAGGTAAATAATGTAGCAAAAAGTGCCAGCAGTACAGGACTGAAATTCATTAGCCAGTCAAATTTCATGGGTCTGCTATTTCTTAATCCCTATTATGATACGCCTTAGGGTTAAATATTTTTTCTGGTTTTTAAATAATGCGGTTGATGGTTCTTGTTTATTGATTGTCCAGGCCTTTCTCTTTTTCTGCCCTGTTTTGGCAGCGATCGCAAAGATCCGTTATGTTCTTCAATTCTCTTGCCTGTGCAACCGTGCCTTCGAATATTTCATCCGTCCTGTCTGTGTTGATATAAGAGCAATCCTGATACAAATGATAACTTGTTCCCGATTTTGTCCAATAAACAAGGTTCA
>JAGDMB010000201.1 GCA_017860375.1 Bacteroidota bacterium
GGACGAAGGTACCAATGAAACGGTCTGTGCAGGAATGATAATTTAGATTACGAAGAAGGCGTTCGGTATTCTCCTCCCTGGAGAGCCTGTCCCGGTATTAATCGGGAGGTTGGAGTGGATTTTAAATAACTCTTCTTATCGAATTTAGCCTATGCGTATACTGATCTAACTGGTTGTTAAAAATTCCTTTTTCATCGAGCGTGTCAATCCTTACCATGCCCGAACAATGGATGATCTTACCGGGCGGGATGGCAAGCCCTACATGCACTACCTGGTCTTTGTCGCCGGTAAAAAATACCAGGTCACCCCGTGCTGCTTCTTTTACCGTGTCTATGATTCTGCCCACCGAAGCCTGCTGTGAGGCATCGCGCGGCAAACGCACTCCGTTGATTTTATATACCACCTGGGTAAAACCAGAGCAGTCGTACCCGAAAGGTGAACGACCGCCCCAGAGATAGGGGGAGTTCAGAAACCGCCTGGCTGTTTCAATAGGGCCGGATGATTGTTTTTGCGTGGCTGTATTGCTCTGCCCGATCAGCCGGTATGGCATGGAATCAATCATAAAAATGCCATCCTCTCCGGCATATCCCAGGGTGCTGCCTGCAGGTATGGTATAGGCCTCCTTTTCAGGGGTCAACAGGGTTTCTGTTATCTGACCGGCTACTGCATACCCTCCTTTTGAGAGCCTTTGATAATATTCTGCAGAAACGGTACGGAACATTCTTTTATCGATCCATCCTGAATATCCGTCAAGTTCGGTGATGATCCTCAGCCATTCTGTCGTTATTTCATCTGTTTCATAGACTTCCCCAAAAAGCAGCTGGCTTACCATTTCGCTCTTTTCCGATGGTTCCCTGCGAATCGGTATGATCCGTAACAAACATATGCCTTTTTCCATACAAATGCAGTGATGAATTGAACCGGATGCCGGTTTTCTTGTTATACTGAATTCAGAATCATTAATTTTGTATACCTTGCTAAGATATTAAAGATTATGGTTCAACAACGGAATAGAATTTCGGATTTCAGCCATGAAAACCTTTTTTAGTTTCATCCGGAAGAATATTAAGATCATCCTGACGATCACGATGTTCCTTTTTGCTTCCGTGTTGATGATGTATCTGCTTCCGTTGGAAGGAAAATTCCGGTATGAATTTCAAAAAGGAACATACTGGAAACACGATGATCTTCAGGCTCCTTTTAATTTTCCCGTTTATAAGACAAAAGAAGAACTGGTCCATGAACAGGACTCCGTTTTGCTTGGGTTCAAGCCCTATTTTAATTACGACGCGGAATTAACCCGGAAAAGGCTGGAAGAGTTTAATAGTGATTTTGATGCCGGCTGGATAGAATATTCGTTGAAAAAATTCGGCATTGCCGGTGAGGACAATTACCGGAAGCAAAAGTATTACAGGGAAAATCGTGAAGCAGCCGAACTTTACAGGCAAATGATCGGGCAATGGCTGTTAGAGGTATATCGTGCCGGGATTATCGATCTTGAGCCACTTGAGAGAACCATGTCTGCCCCTGATCGTGAAATTTTACTGATCACCGGCAACCTGGCTGAAGAAAGGGAAATTAAAGACATGTTCAGCCCGAAATCGGCTTTTGAGTATGTGAACAGCCGGCTCACCGGTTATAACAGTCAGCATAAGAGCCCTATTGTTATCCGGTATGCCGAATTCTTTAAGGATTTTAACATTAACTTTTATATTGCTGTAAATGTTACCCTTGACGAAGAGAAATCACAGCAGGCAAAAAGGCAATTACTGGGTTCCATTTCGCGCACCCGGGGAATGATACAGGAAGGTCAGGGTATTATTTCAAAAGGGGAATTTATTACCCAGGAAAAGTTTCTGATACTCGAATCCCTGCGGATTGAATATGAAAAAAATCTGGGTGTTGTAGCGGGCCAGTTGGTTAACATCGGGAAACTGATCCTGGTGCTTACATCCCTGTTAATGATCTTTTTATTTCTGCTGAATTTCAGGAAAGAAGTTCTGTATAACTTCCGGCGCACCGCATTTATTCTTATCGCTGTATTACTGATGGTGCTTGCCGCCAGCATAACGCTGAAATATGACATTATCAGCCTTTATGTGATTCCTTTTGCCATCGTACCGATCATCCTGAGGACATTTTTTGATACCCGGATCGCTTTGTTCGTGCATATCGTCACGATTATCCTGGTAGGCTTCTTTGCACCCAACAGTTACCTGTTCGTTTTTCTCAATATTTTTGCCGGGATGGTTGCCATATTTAGCCTTACCAATCTTTACCGGAGGTCAAAACTGGTGGTTACCGCCCTGCTTGTATTCATCACCTATTCAGTGATATACTTCGGAACGGCCATTGTGCAGGAAGGCAATCTGGTCAATACCGACTGGAAATATATTGCATGGTTTGGATATAACGGAATCCTGGTTCTCCTGTCCTTTCCACTGATCTATATTTTTGAGAAAGCTTTCGGTTTTCTATCGGACACCACCCTGATGGAACTTACGGATACCAATCAGCCTTTGCTTCGGAAGCTGGCTGAAATTGCACCCGGTACTTTTCAGCATTCCCTGCAGGTTGCCAACCTGGCTGAAGATGCCGTTCATAAAATCGGCGGCAATCCATTGCTGGTGCGTGCCGGTGCGATGTACCACGATATCGGAAAAATGGAGGAACCTTTTTATTTTATTGAAAACCAGACGAACGGAGATAATCCGCACGACAACCTTGAATTCGAACAGAGTGCAAAGATCATCATCGGACATGTTGCCAAAGGAGTTGAAATTGCCCGGAAATATGCCCTTCCGGAACCTCTTGTCGATTTTATCCGGACGCATCATGGAACCAGCACGGTACAATATTTTTATAAATCGTTTCTGAAGAAATATCCGGAAGGGGTAGCGGATGTCACTAAATTCTCGTATCCCGGACCCAAACCTTTTACGCGTGAACTGGCCATTGTGATGATGGCGGATTCAGTGGAAGCAGCATCAAGGAGCCTGAAACAAATCAATGATCAGACCCTGGATAAGCTTGTGGAAAGCATCATCCATGCCCAGATGATGGAAGAACAGTTCAACGATGCCAGCATAACTTTTCGTGATATAACCACCATCAAGGAAGTTTTCAGGAAACGCCTGCGAACCATTTACCACGCGCGTATTGCTTATCCCGTGTAAAAAATAGGACACCCTGACAGGGTCCCCCCCTGTCAGGGTGTATTATTTTGGAGTTTGGGGGTACCCTGTCAGGGTGTCTTATTTTAGGGTTCGGGGGGGGACCCTGTCAGGGTGTCCTTAGGAAACTTTCAGAGTCCCCGCATATCTACCACCGTTATTTTTTTGTGTTTTGCCGGTTCAAAGGTGAAAACCGCATCGGGAAAGACTTTATTTGTTATCGTGTTTTTAAGGAAAACAGAGTAGTCGACCCCGTCTTTTCCAACAGCCGAAAGAATGGCAAGCTGTCCGGTAGGTTTGGCAATGAATACTTTAAAACGGGAATAAGGCTGTTCGAGATCCCGGGGAAAAAGATCGATTTCATCCATCACCGTGCTGTCTATGGTTGTTTCGCCCCGGTACAGATACTTGAAGTCGCGGTCATAAAAAGTAAAAATCCTGGACGGATTGCTCAGGAAGTCTTCATCCTGGCTGTCGGGCTCGGTAATGGTAACTTCATTGTCGTCTTCAGCATAAGTCCACATGGTGGTGCCATCATAGTAAACGGTTGTGCCGCCTGAGACAACTTTGTATTTATCACCTTTCAGGACGATGGTCCCGCTGCTCGTGTTCTTTTTGTTCTCCTTATGGTCAACAACGACGAGGGAAAAGTCCGACTGGATGGATTGATATTGCTTTAGCTTTTCCGCCATCCGGTCGAGAATCACTTTGGCCTCCGGATCCTGCTGGGCTGCCAGCGGGAAGCATAAGGAGATGGACATCATATATACGAATAAGGTTCGCATGGTTCTTGATTACTTTAGAATCGTATTCAAATGTTGTTCCAAAGTGTACTCATCTGAGAAAAAAACCTGACGGGGTTTACTGCCATCCTGGGCACCGACAATTCCCGCCGCTTCAAGCTGGTCCATGATACGGCCTGCGCGGTTGTATCCAATGGAGAATTTCCGCTGGATTAGGGAGGTGGAACCTTGTTGATGAAGCACCACGAGCCGTGCCGCCTCATAAAACAGGCTGTCCTTTTTGGACAGATCGACCTCGGCCGTTTCAGATGTATTTTCATCCACGTATTCAGGCAGGTACAATGCCGTAGGGAAGCCCTGCTGGAAACAAATATAATCGGTTATGTTTTCGATCTCCGGAATATCGATAAATGCGCATTGCAGCCTTGTCATATCACTGCCGGGTGCGAACAGCATATCACCGCGGCCGATAAGCTGGTTTGCGCCCGAAGCATCCAGGATGGTGCGTGAGTCAATCATGGATGTGACCCTGAATGCCACACGGGCAGGAAAATTAGCCTTGATGACCCCGGTTATTATATTGGTGGTGGGTCGTTGCGTGGCAATTACGAGGTGGATACCGATAGCGCGTGCCAGCTGTGCCAGCCGGGCGAGGGGTGTTTCCACCTCTTTACCGGCCGTCATGATCAGGTCGGCAAATTCATCCACGATAACCACTATGTAAGGCAGGTAACGGTGTCCTTTTTCGGGGTTGAGGTTCCGTTTGATGAACTTGTGATTGTATTCCTTGATGTTCCTTACACCGGCTTTTTTGAGAAGGTCATACCGCTGATCCATTTCGATGGTAAGGGAGTTTAATGTGTAAATGACCTTGTGGGTATCGGTAATGATGGCTTCTTCGGAATCGGGTATTTTTGCCAGGTAATGTTTTTCAAGCTTTGAATAGAGCGTGAGTTCGACTTTCTTGGGGTCGATAAGGACAAATTTAAGCTGGGATGGATGCTTTTTGTACAACAGGGAAGTAATGATGCAGTTGAGGCCTACGGATTTTCCCTGTCCTGTGGCCCCGGCTACCAGAAGGTGGGGCATCTTTGCCAGATCGAAAACATAGGTTTCATTGGAAATAGTCTTGCCCATCGCAATGGCAAGGTCATAATTGCATTCCTGGAATTTTCTTGAGCTAAGCACCGACCGCATCGAAACCGTCTCGGGATTCTGGTTGGGGACCTCGATTCCGATAGTCCCTTTTCCTGGCATCGGGGCGATGATCCTGATCCCTAAAGCTGCCAGGCTCAAGGCAATGTCATCTTCCAGGCTTTTTATTTTGGAAATCCGGACGCCGGGCGCGGGCACAATCTCGTACAGGGTAACGGTAGGGCCAATGGTGGCTTTTATTTTGTCAATCTGGATCTTATAATTCGACAAGGTTTCGACGATCTTGTTTTTATTGCTTACCAGCTCTTCATTGGTGACATTGGGATTGTCG
>JAGDMB010000022.1 GCA_017860375.1 Bacteroidota bacterium
AACGGTATAGGCAGTTGCTTCTTTCCTTTCTATAAGGAACCCGTTTTCATTTTTGGCATTGTCAATCCAGGTAAGGGTAATCGCCCGGATGTCCGAAAGTTCAGCCGACAAGCCGGAAGGCGGATGGATAAAATCACGAAACACAGGGATGCTGTTCAGGTATTCCTCAAGATTGGTATATCCGTCAGCGTCGTCATCATTGTTTCTGTCTCCGGCATTGCCGGGATTCAATCCATTGTCTGTTTCCCACTGATCGGGCATGCCGTCATGATCACTATCAGCAGGCGCCGGTGCAGCAAAAAGCCGGGGCCATCCTCCCACGTCATCCTGAGAATCGATAATTCCTTTGCCGGCTCCATAGGTAACGCCACCAAAGGTTGCAGTACCGGTCTCAACTTCATGGATAATGCGTCTGTCGATGGTATCGCGGAGGGGCAAAGAAGCGCCGGCAATCTGCAAAACTGCTGCATATGCTTCCTGCGCGTTATGTTCGGTCGCCATGTCAAAGGGGAAAGGCGTAAGGCTCTTTATCTGATCCTTTACGTTACTTGAAATTCCCTGGACACCATAGGTCCAGTTATCCTGGGTGGCATTGGTATTGCCGGCAACAAAATTGCTGTCGATGTACCAGTTGCTGTAAACCGTTCCCATGGGATCGGGCTCCACAATGCGGTAGCTTACGGCATCGGTGCGGGTTGCGGGTCCTGGCTTGTAATAATTCTTCACCATGTTTATGGAGGCCTTGTTGGTGTCAATGTCACTGGGTTCTCCTCCATAGGCGCTGTTCGATCCCCAGTTATAGATCACGTTGTTACGGTAATCTACCATTTCCTGCCAGTTTGCGTAGTAGCGTGCGCCGTTAAAACGCGGATTGCGGCTTGTGTGATGGGCAAACAGGTTATGATGAAAGCTGGCTTTTGAGCCTCCCCATATCCCGCCGTATCCATGTTCCCCTTTTGAATGTATTGAATTATAAAGGCTTTCGGAAATAATACACCATTGCATGGTATAGTTTTTATTCCCGTAGGAAGAGGCTGTCTCATCCACCGACCAGCTGAACGAACAATGATCCACCATGATATTATTCTGTTCCCTGCAGGTAAAGGCGTCGGATTCCTGGGCATATGTATCCCCAAGCCGGGACCTGATGTACCGTACAATCACATTATCGGCAGCGATCCTGAAGTTATAGCCGGCCAGGGTGATACCGTCGCCCGGTGCTGTCTGACCTGCTATGGTAAGATTATCGTTGCGGATGATCAGGTCCGATTCAAGGTAGATAGTGCCGGATACGCGAAAGACGATGGTGCGCGTACCGGAATTCTCAATGGCTGCCCTAAGGCTCCCCGCCCCGGCATCCTTCAGGTTGGTAACTTCCAGTACCATTCCTCCCCTGCCACCGGTCGTGAACTTCCCGAATCCCTCCGCGCCCGGAAATGCCAACGGCTGTGCAAAGGCGACAGACGCACACAAAAGAAAACAACCCGGTAGAATCATCTTTTTCATGCCTGTTCCGTTCCTTATCAGTTAATTTTTACAGGATTCCCGTTTGTATCATAAATTTCTGAATTCTCAAAAAAGATACCTGCGGCGTTCTCAATTTTGACTCCGTCGGTCACATTTTGAAAGATGCAGTTGGTGATCGACAAGCCCGATACCGGATGTTCCTTATAGGCTTTCACCAGAAGGGCATATTTGCATTTCCGGCAGCGGAGGCTGTCAACCGATATGTTCCTGACAATGGGTATATTATTTCCTTCTTCCTTGCCGTAGAACAGATCGATCAGAATAGCGGCTTCACCCACCTGGTTGACTTCCACGTTCCTCATAAAAATGTTTTCCACGATACCTCCCCTTTTGGAATTGGATTTAATGCGCAATGCCCTGTCGAGATTGGGACTGTCCATATAACAATCCTCGGCAAAAACATTCCGCACATTGCCCGACACCTCGCTGCCGATCACCACACCTCCGTGTCCTTCTTTCATGGTACAGTTCTGTATGATGATATTCTCACTGGGCACATTGATTCGACGTCCGTCGTTGTTGCGTCCCGATTTAATAGCGATGCAGTCGTCGCCGGTATTGAAATAACAGTCGCGGATCAGCACATTCCGTGAACATTCCGGGTCGCAGCCGTCGTTATTCGGGCCAAGGCTTTCAATGGTTATCCCGCGAACAATGACATTGCTGCACAACACAGGATGAATGACCCACATAGGGGAGTTGATGATGGTGATGCCTTCGATGAGCACCTGCCGGCACAAATAGGGCTGAATAAAATTGGGCCTGAGATTGTAGCCATCACCAAATATCCTCTGCTGAAAGGGCAGGTTATCCTCCACCATTTTCTGAAGTTTCATGCTGGCATCTGACTGGCTTGGCATTCCTTCCTGCCATTTATTTTCGGACTGGCCTTCCCACGGGCCTTTCCAGCTCCACCACAGCTGACCCTGTCCGTCAAGGGTGCCCTCGCCCGTAACGGCAATGTTATGCTGTTTATAGGCATACACAAAAGGAGAGTAATTCATGCATTCCATCCCCTCGAAACGGGTATGCACCACCGGCAGAAATTTGCTTTTGTCGCTGGTAAAAACCAGTACCGCCCCTTTTTCCAGGTGGAGATTTACGTTGCTTTTCAGGTGAATCGCCCCGGTGATATACCTTCCTTCCGGCACTATTACCCTGCCTCCGGAGTCATTATGACAGGTATTGACGGCTTCATTTATGGCTTCCGTGCAATCCGACAACCCGTCGGCCACGGCACCAAAATCCTTTATGGAATAGGTCCGGTCAGGGAAAACCGGAGGTTTGATGCTGTCGAGGATAGCCGCTGCTGTTTCCCAGGTGACAGTTTGCCCCGTTCCCCCGGAGACTGCCTTAGTGCGCTGTCTCACCGGAGAACAGCACAGCACACCCACCAATACGGGCAGAAGGAATACGTTGCGGAAACCCTTTTTTATAGAAAATCCAACCATCGGAAAAACGATTACACTAATTAGTAGGGTGAGCCCAGACAAGGGATCCGGGCAGATGCAACTGCCATCCCTTCTTTTTCTGGTCAAACAAAATTAATGAATGAAACGATTCGGTATCACCGGTATAAAATCAATTAGCCGCATGAAAGGGTATGAAAAGCTCAAAAAGAAATTGATGTAAAGCACATGACACTAAGACTATGTACAAATAAACAAGACGGGCAGGGTGGCAGTTTATCCCCCCATTTACGATAATTTGGATACCCTTTTTAATATGAAATAGACATAATTTAGATCATCCAAAAAAAATTACATTACGATTGCTTTTAAAAGTATTTACTAACCAAAATTAATACACTATGAAAAAATTCTACCTGTTCTTTTTCTCGATCATGATGGCTGCAGGCATCTTTGCCCAGGACAAAAAAGTAATGGTTGTCAGCGCAAATGCTCCGGATGCTGATCCAATCATTAAGACCTTCATGAATAAAATTGATTCCATGGACGGAATTGCTGCGACCCATGTGCTTCTTGCCGATGCAAAAGTCATGACGGATTTCAGTGGTTACGATGCTGCCGTTCTCACCGAAAATGGCGGGTCAGCGGATATGGCATTTTATACGACAGCCGGATGGCCTCTTCCCGTGGTAAACTTAAAAGCATATATTAACCACAAAGGCGATCATCCTATTTATACCCAGGTATCCGGAGTGAACTGGTTTACAACAGCAAAATCCGTGGACTTGCTGCCGGGTGTAACGGAACTGAAAGTGAAGGATAATAGCGATATTCTTAAATGCTATGACGTGGATGAGATTGTTACCTGGACGACCGGCTATAATCCCGAAGGTTCAGCCGGCGGCATGGGTAGCGGTGAAGCACACGTTCAGGCCATGGACCTGAAAGATGCCGTGAACGATCAGGCTGCCATTGTTTCCAATGCCACTGCCCTGGCTGATAATAAAAACGTTCTCGATGACGCTGCCGTCATTGCAACCCTGAAAACCTTTTTGTGGAAAGTGGAAGAAAACAGTTTGACAAAGAGGATGGTGATCTGGGGCATTCATCACACTTTCCTTGATCTTGCGACCCCTGATTTCTATGATATTGTAAAGAATTCACTCCGGTGGGTCTTGAAGATGGATTGTGTATGCCCGGGATCAAATGCCGTAAAAGAGGTTGAGACCCGTCCTTATCAGATGTATCCAAACCCGGTTGTGGACCAGCTGAATTTCAGCCATGCCGGAATTATTTCTTCCGTCGAACTCATTGACATAACAGGCAAAATAATTGCAACGGTTACCAACGATGACGATCAACTGCTGATCAATACCAGCAATCTTGCAAAAGGAATGTATTTTGTTCGTGTAAATACAATAGACGGTAAGGTCTATTCAGACAAATTGGCAAAATAAAGGGTACATTAATTAATTCGCTAAGGAAGAAAGCCGCCACCCGATGGGAGGCGGCTTTTTTGTTTGTCTGATTAACCGCAAAGGGCGTCAGGGAACTCTCGTTGTGCCCTATTGTAAAGCGTGAGGCAGCTTTCTTGTTTGCCTGATTAATTGCAAAGGGCGTCAGGGAACTCTCGTTGTCCCCTTTTGCATTGCGTGCCATATTGTTGTCACGGATGTGTTTCTGCAATGACTCTTTCGGTCAACCTGCGAAGCGGAGCGAAAGCAATTGGATGCACGATTCAAAAAGAAGAGGAGGGATTGTCACAGTCCCTCCTCTTTTCCTGAAAAGTCATCCATTGGCGTGCTTTCACAAGCACGCCAGTGTTTTATTAATACCCCGTATTCTGGAGAAACTCTTCCTTATTGGTGATGGCATCAATCTGTACCTGCGGAATAGGCCTTACGGTAAAATGGGCGTCAAAGTTATTACGGGCGGATTGATTGCCGGCATATTTCTTAATTCTGGCCACCATGGCATCGGTGCCAAGCCGTTTCAGGTCAAACCAGCGAAGCTGTTCACCGCAGAATTCGCGGGCCCTTTCATCCAGAAAGTAATCCATGGTAAGACTGCCACCGCCGGTAATTCCGTAAGCAGCAAGCATGGCAGCACCATTCCCGTCGTACGATCGTTTGTCGGCCAAAGGAACCAGGTAGTTGTTGTAGGCATTGTCAGCCTGTCCTGCCCTCCACAACCCTTCAGCGGCAATCAGGTACATTTCGGAGATTCTCATGACCATGGCATCGCGCTTACCGTTCTGCGATCCTTCGTCGGTAGCCACCGGCCGGGTGTCATCATAGAATTTATGCAGCTCAAAGAAAAGGTTGCGGGTGTTTGTTCCGGCATCATTGATGGTACCGTCGTCATTGAACATCCTTTTGTAATCGAGGCACCAGAAACCCTTTTCCGCGTTGAACCAGAAATTGGTGGTAACCGTACCGATCATCACATTGTCGGGGTAAGTCTCCTTGGTCATGAAAATTGAGGTATCTCCCACATTGAACAGGGGCTGACCGGCAAGTTCCTCATGAAATCCTTCCACGGGCCATACATACCTGGAAGATAGTGCGGAATTGCAAATCCAGGTAGTCTTGAACGAACCGTAGAACCGTTCATCGATATCTTCTTTAAAGCAATCGATCAGGTATTTTGTGGGTGAATACCTTCTGAAGGGTCGTCCGTTCTGAACATCCCTGACCATACCCGGCAGCACATCGTATTGGGCACCGAACATCAGGTGACCGTGATGGCCTCCCTCCCTTTCGTCCCAAGCCTTGTCACTTGGACGCTGAAACTTGGTATATTCACTGGCCGGTACACCAATCAAGGCATCGGTGGAACGCGAGTAATTAATTGCCCAGATATTCTCCTGGTTGTTGCCGGAGTTATTCATATCCCAGACATCGGCGTAATTATCGTACAACGATGCAGTACCGCTCTTAATCACAGCATCAGCATCTTCGGCAGCTTTGGCATACAATTCGGTATTGCTGGTGTAGCTGGCCCAGGTAAGGCGCATTCTTGCACGGAAAGCCAGGGCAGCCCATTTGTTGACCCTGCCGTAATCGGTTTCCGCGGTATTCACAGTCGGATCGAGGTTATCCACCGCAAAATCAAGGTCTTCAAGGATAAGTGCATAGAAATCCTCAACCGGATAACGGTTTGCGGTTTTCACCACTCCTTTTATGGGTTCTTTCCGGAGTTCTACACCGCCCCATGTTTCAACGATCAGCCAATTGTAAAAGGCCCTGAGGTAGCGCACTTCCGAAAGGCGCGTTTTGGTAAGCCCTTCGTCAAAAGGAGTTTGGTCAGGGTCAGACAATACAGCAATTGCATCGTTGCAGGCATTGATACCCTTGTAAAATTCAACCCACAATACCACAAGCCTCGAATTGGTGGCATTAAAATCGGTTGTATACGTGTACTGGTACTGCTGGGGATGTTGCTGGCCGTAATCATATATATCCGTGCCCGGATCGCTGAAATCATAACCCTCTTCTTTGGCAAACCAGATCTTTGATGTAGCATAGCATGTCGACACCAGTCCTTCCATACCATCCACCGTGGTATACCAGGTTTCCGTGGCTACGCCACCCCTGAAGTCCTCTTCAAGAAAATCGCTGCAGGAGACAAGGCCGAGTAGAAGGATCAGAAAAAATATTTTATATGCTTTCATAATCGTTTTATTGAATTGGTTATCGTATTGTTTTCTTAAAAAGTAACATTGGCGCCGACAACAAGCATCTTTGCGGCAGGGAAACCCACGTTGCTATCACCCACGATATCATCCGCGCTGCTTTTTGTCATATCAATTGATTCGGGATCGTACCGGCCCTTTGAAAAATACTTTCCAAATACGAGATAATTCTTAGCCGAAACGTAGATCCGCAATGCAGACACAGCTACTCTGCCGGTAATACTTTGAGGAATTGTGTAGCCAAGGGTAATATCCTTAACTTTCACAAAGGAACCATCTGTGTATTGTAGTGTTGTGGCTTTGCTCCATCCGCTGCGGGTAAGTCCCGGATTTACCCTGGGATATTCGCTGGTTGGATTGTTTGGGGTCCAGTAGTTGCGGTCCACCGAATTCTCACGACCATCGGGGCTCCACATGCCGTCAACCACATCCATTATCATATTGCCGACACGGGCATAAATAAAAAATGAAAAATCGATGTTTTTGTAATTCATGGTGGAATTTAATCCCCCGGTCCATTTTGGTCTCGGCGTTCCCAGCACTACCCGGTCGCTGTCGTTTATAGTGAAGGACGTTGCAACGGTATTCTGCAGCTTAATATCGCCCGGTACAGCTCCGAATTTGGTCGCTTCTTCGGCTTCTTCAGTCTGCCAGATTCCGGTCTTCTTCCAGTCATAAAAGACATTAAGAGGTTCCCCTACAAACCATTTGTTGGCGACATCCTGGGTTACACCACCTGCCAGGTAGGTAATTTCTTCGGTGCTCCTTGCAAAAGTGAGACCCGTTGACCATTTAAAATCGGATGTATTTATATTTATTGTATTCAGGGTAATTTCGACTCCCTTGCCCTTCGTCTCGCCGATGTTTTCCAGCACCGTACCCACGGCTGAGGTCGGGGGAAGTGTCACTTCCTGCAGGATATCATAGGTATGCACCGAATACAATTCAACGCTACCCGAAATCCGGTTCCGGAACAAGCCGAAATCAAGTCCAAGATTGAGTGCGGTAGTGGATTCCCAACGGGGTATAGTCGAAAGTTGCCCGGTCCGGTATCCTTTCATCGTGGTTTCGGTAACACCAAACTGGTAATACATCTGATAGTCGGTCGTTGAACCCATGGACTGATAAGGTTTAACAGAGGAATTACCGGTCTGTCCATACCCTACGCGCAATTTAAGATTTGAAACCGGATCAATGCCTTTCATAAAATCTTCTTCACTGATCTTCCATGCAACGGAAACGGAAGGGAAAAAGTCCCATTTCTCAACCAGCTGGGAAGCACCGTCGTAACGGCCTGTCAGGGTGGCCAGGTATTTCCCTTTATACCCGTAATGCAACCTCCCGATAAACGAAACCATGGTTTCCTTGACGTAAGGATAGGGATGGTCTTCATCCGGATCAATAATGCTCAGGAAAGCATCATCCCCGGTTCGTATGGCAAACCATTTGAAATCAGCCAGCATTAGATTCTGTCCTTCCTGGTAATAACGTTCTCTCAGGCTGTACCTCGTTTCTGTAGCAGCAGTGGCAATAAAATGATGATCGGAGCCAAGGGTCTTATCATAGGTGAGTACATTGGTCCAGGTCCATTTGTAGTTATTATCAAGGGTAACGCTTGCCGTGCTTTGTCTTTCCAGCAAACCGCCTCCGTTGCCCGAATAATCGCCTATACGCTGAAAATCAAGATTTACGTTGAACGTCGACCGGAAACTCAACCCGGGCAATAAATTCAACTGGCCGTAAAAGGAAGAGAATATTCCGGTTCGGGAATTCTCGTTTGAACGGAAGTTCGGATCCTGGTCAAACAGCATGTTTGTGAACGGAACACGGCTGTTGGGTTCGACTATAAGGTTACCCAGCGAATCATAGGGTTCCACCAGCGGGATGAAGTTATAATTGATTCCCTGGCCCCGGTTGAGCAGTGTATAGGACAGGAAAGTGGAGTTGCCCAGATCGAGCCACTTGCGTACTTTTGAATCGATGTTCGTCTTGATCGAATACCGCTTGTAATTGTCGTTGGGTATAAAGTTGTCTTCCCTAAAATGATTAAGGGACACTGAATAATTTGTTTTTTCCGAACCGCCGGCAATAGAAAGATAATAATCCATCTGGTTCCCGTGGTCTTTCATCTGTTCATCCACCCAGTCAAAATCAGTTCCGTTATTGTATCCTTCGATCTCTTCCGGAAAAAGCAACGTTTCGACCGGTATATCCTCATCCGGTGTTTCCCAGTCAGCAGGATGAGTGGTCCTGTATATATCGCGGGTCATCTGCAGGTAATAATCGGCATTGCCCATGGGAAGTTCTCCCAGCGGTGTGGTATACCCATAATAGGTATTGAAAGTGATTACCGGTTTCCCCTGGTTCCCCTTTTTGGTGGTGATGAGGATGACCCCGCTGGCCCCTCTTGATCCATAAATGGCAGTGGCGGAAGCATCTTTGAGCACTTCCATGGAGGCAATGTCGTTCGGGTTGATGTTGATGTTGCTGCCGTAATCAATTCCGTCCACAATATAGATGGGATCATTGTTGGCAGAAAAGGAGCGGGCTCCCCGGATAAGAATATTATAATCCGAACCGGCACGGCCGTCGCTGCGGGTCATATCAACCCCTGCGACCTTTCCCTGCAAGGCTTCCACGGCGTTGGACGACTTGATGCTTTTGATATCCTCTTCCTTTACGGAAGAAACAGCACCGGTAAGGTCGCTTTTCTTCATGGTACCGTAACCGATAACCACCACCTCATCGAGTTTGGTGAGATCGGGGGTAAGGATCACGTTTATTTTTGTCCGGCCCTCTATGGCAATGGTTTCAGCCAGATACCCCATATACGAAATGATCAGAGTACCCGTGGCAGGAGCGTCGATCGCAAAGTTTCCATTTGCATCGGAAATCACGCCTGTAGTTGTGCCCTGTATCAAAATACTGGCCCCGGGCAGAGGAGTACCATCCGAGGCGTCGGTGATGGTACCCGTAATTTTTACCTGTCCGAACAAAGCAGCAGGTACCATTAACATCAAAAGGGTGTAAATGCGCAACCATGCACCCTTTTTAAGAATAATCAGGTTTTTTTTCATAGTTTGGAATTAATTTATATTTGGTTTAAATCTGATCTGTATAATCACTGGGGGATCCTTTTTATAAATTTAATTCAATTGCGGCTAAAATAAACGGACCTACACCTTTGGGATCATTATCCACCCTTTTTTCGTGAATATAATAGCTGTAACTTCCATCACGGTAAGGATTTCCTCCAAGTCCCGCACCCCCGCATATATTTTTCATTACCGGTAACCCGTCTTCACCGGTGGAAATAAAATTATCCACGATGGCCCGGAATGATTTCTCTGCAACTTTCTGGTAGGATGCGGGGAGGTACCCCATTTTGGCCCCTTTGGCAAAGGCATAGGTGAACATGGACGAACAGGATGCCTCGAGATAATTGCCCTCCTGCCCTCCTTTATCCAGAACCTGATACCACAATCCGGTTTTGTGATCCCGTACACGCAAAAGCGCTTCCGATGTACTCACCAGGATGCTGATAATGGAATCGCGTCGCGGGTGGTCGACCGGCAAATAGCCCAGCACATCCACCAGTGCCATCATGTACCATCCCATGGCCCTGCCCCAGAATTCCTTTGACTGGCCGGTTACGGGATTGCACCATGCCTGTGTCTTTGATTCATCCCATGCATGATACAAAAGGCCCGTTGCAGGATCAAGCGTTTTCTTATGGATAAGCATAATCTGAAAAGTCACCGTGTCAAACCAGGCGGGTTTGTTGAATTCATTGGCATACTGGGCCAGAAAAGGCGATGACATATAGATCCCGTCAAGCCACATCTGCCAGGGATATCTGGCTTTGTGCCAGTACCCTCCTGCTTTCGTTTTCGGCTGCTGCTCAAGTTGTTTTATTATTATATTGATGGCATTGAGGTATTTTTCCTCACCTGTCCGTTTGTACAGTGTAATCAGGCCCTTTGCCGGATTGACATTGTCAAGATTGTAATCCTGAATTTTGTAATGAATAATGGTATCCTCCTTCACGAAATAATTCAGGTAATCTTCGTGGTATTTTGAGTAGGATGTATCAATATAACCCAGTTTGTCGATGGCCTGACCGAGCATGGCAACATCATATTGCCACCGGTGCTTGCCCCCTTCATTCCAGTGCATAAGGCTGTCACAGCGTTGCATGGCGGCATCAGCCATCTTTACAGACCATTTGGTATCACCGGTTCCTTTTCCGTCCTTGGGTTTGCTGAAGGAACATCCGGTCAAAACGATAAAAGACAGGATAAGCCACTGTATTCTCATAGGTTTAGTTTATTGGGGATTTGGTTTATGATCCCAGTTTTTAAAATTACGCTTATTCGTCAGCAGCAAGGGTATAAAAACTGCCTGAAAAAGGGGGGTAAATTGCCTGTCGAGGATATGTGGCATTCCGCAGGGCCCGGAAGTTTATGGATTGACAAATCAACCGATTTACTGAGTGACGGATTAACAGATTACCTTTGTAAAACTGGCGGAAGAATGCAGGGTGCATAATGAAGGCCTGCTTCGCCATTCGGTGTAACGGTAAACTTGTCAATCCGTAAATCTGTAAACTTGTTGATCTGTTAACCTGTAAATCTGTTAATTTCTTTTTTACCTTTGCTTATCAATTGCAACCTTTACAGCAATGATCGTTCGTAATCCATATTTTTCACCGGCGGTTGGTCTGACAGGCATCTTGCTTTTCCTGCATTTGGAATGTGCTTTATCCATTGATATAGAGCGTTTTGAACATCTTGACTCCCGTCAGGGGCTTTCACAGAATAATGTGCTCACCATGTTCTGCGACCATACCGGCTATATGTGGTTTGGCACCATGGACGGACTTAACCGTTATGACGGCTACACATTCAGGATTTATAAAATGGAAGAAGGCCGTGAAAAGACCCTTACACACAACCGGGTCTCCGATATATGGGAAGATTCCCTTAACTTTTTATGGATTAAAACCTATGAAGGATACTTCCATTACTTTATCCCTGAAACGGAAGAGTTTATATCCTTCCCGAATTATAACCGGTCTGCGGAGGAAAAAAACAGTTTCATACAGTGTTTTCATCAACCATCAAAAAATGAAATCTGGTTAGGATCAAGCAATTCAGGGGTATACCTTTTGCGGTACGACCCGGCAACCCGCCTGTATGCCAGCTCTCAGTTCCTGAGCCGTGGTCCGAGCAGCATATCCAACAATACCGTCAATTTCGTCATCAGCGATCCGTTTCAGAATATATGGATCGGCACAAATCAGGGATTGAATTATCTTTCAGGCCAGGAATCCGTCAAGGAACAACCCTATTTTCAGCATTACTTTGCCAGCTACCGTTTCACCTGCGCAGAGATCATTGACAACAGCGTACTTTTCGGCACACAGAAAAACGGGATCCTGATGTATGATCTCGAAACCAAAAGACTTACGGGCGACCTGCCGTATTTCAGTACCCTGAAATCATCGGATATCAATTTCATACGCAGGGTCAGGCACCATAATGCCGTGATCATAGGCACCCGCGAAAACGGGACTTTTATATACCTGCCGGAAAATCACCGGCTTGTTTCGCTGAGGGAACACGGATCACAAACCATCTCTTTGTTTGAGGATAGCTACGGAATAATCTGGCTGAAAACGGAAAAATACGGGATCATTAAAATAAATCCCACGGACGGAAGTTCCGAACATTTCACCCTTACACCAAAGGAGATCCAGGCATCGATCGATGATGAACGGCCCTTTATCTATGAGGATAGGAGCAGGAACCTTTGGATCGGCACACATGGCGGAGGTCTTGCATGGTACAACAGGCCCATGGATACTTTTACCTTCTACCGTAATACACCGAATTCACCCTTTACGATCAGTTCAAATTTTGTGCATTGCATCACCGAGGATAAATCGGGCCTTCTTTGGGTTGGCACCGTCCAATTCAACGGGGGAATCAATATTGTGGTCATGGCCAATCCCTCCTTTAAGCAAATTATTCCGAAACCTAATCTTGAAAGTCTTGCAGATAATGTAATGCGATGCGTTTTTCAGGACAGCAACGGGTATACATGGATGGCCACCAAATCGGGGGTAATCTATATATACACACCCCGGTTGCAGCTTCATGCGGTGCTGGATAAACTGTCGACCAGCCGGTCATCCATACCGGGATATAACGTATATGCCATGATGGAAGACGATAAAGGATTTCTATGGATGGGGACCAAGGGTGGCGGGGTACTTGTAAGCCATACCTCCATCAGGGGCCGTCCTGAAAGCTACCGGAACCTCCACTTTGAAGTGTATCAGAATGATCCCCGCGATACCTCTTCCCTGAGCAATAATTTTGTATATTCCATCCTGCAGGATTCACGCGGTACCATTTGGATAGGCACCTATGGAGGAGGCATCAACAGGGTACTGTCAAGAAACGCTGATAAACTAACCTGCAGGCGGATCAATCCGGAAAACAGCTCCCTGTCAAACAACCATGTGCGCTGCCTTTTTGAGGATTCCCGAAACCGGATATGGGTGGCCACTACATTCGGGCTGAACCTTCTTGAAGGCAACGCGACAAAGCCCGATTCCCTGGATTTCAGAGTATTCCTGTACGATCCGCAGAACATATCCAGCCTGAGCTACAATGATATTATCCACATCTTTGAAGATACACACAATAACCTGTGGTTCGGCACTTTTGGCGGAGGACTTAATCTGCTGAAGCAACTGGACAGTTCGTCTGCCTCCTTTGCTCATTACAGGCAGAAAGACGGCCTTAGCAACGATGCTGTTTTTGCGATTTTGGAGGACAAAAGGGGAATCATATGGGTAAGCACCGAAAAAGGGATTTCGGCACTGAATCCAAAGGATATTTCCTTTAAGAGTTATACTATGAACAGTGGTCTTTATTCCGATAACTTCTGCGAGAACACCGGTTGTGCCTTAAAGGATGGGAAGCTTCTTTTCGGGAGCATCAACGGGATCCTTCTCATTGATCCTGAAATCATAAGCAATACCCGGTATATTCCACCACTTGTACTTACCAATTTTCAGCTTTTTAACCGTACCGTTGATTTCCGTGATCCGGAGGCGCCCATAAAAGCACATATATCCACTCTTGACACGGTATACCTTAACTATAACCAGTCGAGTTTCAGCATCGAATATGCTGCCCTGAGTTATTTTGCTTCGTATCAGAACAAATACAAATTCATGCTGAAAAATTTTGAGGACAACTGGAACGAGATCGGTGGACAGACAAAGGCTACCTATACCAACCTTTCACCTGGAAAGTATATTTTTATGGTCAAAGCAGCCAGCTGGGATGGTACATGGAACGACAATCCGCGCATCCTGCACATCATTATCAGGCCTCCTTGGTGGAAGACCCTGCTCGCAAAAATCATTTATATCGTTCTGCTCCTTGTTATCCTGCTGGTGTCACGCAAAATTTTCCTTACCTATTACAAACTCCAGAATGACCTTAAGGTGGAACGAAGGGTAAGCGATATTAAACTTCAGTTTTTTACCAATATCTCCCACGAGATCCGGACCCCTCTAACATTAATCCTTGGTCCGATTGACGATATCAAGGCCTTAAAAGGCCTGCCTGCTTCTATTTCCGATCGGATCAGCATCATCGAGCGCAATGGGAAAAGGATGCTCAGGCTTGTCAACCAGTTGCTTGAATTCCGCAAGGTACAGAAAAACAAAATGAAGCTCAAT
>JAGDMB010000202.1 GCA_017860375.1 Bacteroidota bacterium
GAAAAAATGAAAAATAATCAGTTCATCTGCGGATTTTCCGGAAAATTTGCCCACATCTGGTACTTCTTGCCCATCTGATGAAGGGTCTTGTTCCAGAAATGTTTATTCATCGGGCTCATGATCTCCTGCGGTTTTAATTCCGAGACGATCCAGGCATTTTCTGCCAGTTCATCATCAAGCTGGTGTGCATTCCAACCCGAATAGCCCAGAAAGAACCGTATGTTGCCGGGGGCCAGATTACCTGACTCAAGCAAACGCTTGACAATATCAAAGTCACCTGACCAGTATATATTCTCAAGTACTTTGACACTGTTGGGAATGATATCCCCAAGGGTGTGTATATAATGAAGTGTGTTGGTCTGAACAGGACCGCCCAGGGATAACATGGCATTGGTTTCAGGAAAATCAGCGATCACTTCACTGATTTTAAGACTGACCGGTTTATTTAAAACAAAGCCTACCGTGCCTTCTTCCGAATGTTCTGTAATCAAGACAATGGAACGTTTGAAATAATTATCCAGCAGAAAGGGTTCGGATATCAGAATTCTTCCCTTTTGCGGGGTCAGATTCTGATCGGTGCCGAAAAAATCATAATTGATCTGCATGACGCTGAAGTTTTATACTCTTCATTCAAAAAGTGTTCCAATTTTATCAAAGGTATTACAAAACGTGGAATTATAGGATTGCCTGTTCCTAGAAAATTTTATTGGCACCATATCGATCGTCCGATCTGGCCTTTACCATAGGATGACTGTTCCAAATGGCCACATCTTTTTCGGAATTATACAGGATACTACACGGTCTGTTTCTTTTCAAATTGGGCAAGCAACAGTCCTCCTATAACCACCAGAATTCCGGCAATTTTCAGTCCCGTAATCCTTTCCCTGAGGATCATAAAAGAGAAAAGAGCCGTAAAAACCGGTATCAGATTGGAAAAAACGCTTGAGCGGGTCATTCCCAGCCGTTTAATCGAATAGGTAAAAAACACAAAGGCCAGGGCCGAACCGAACAATGCCAGTTCCAGCAGCGGAAGGATCACCGCAAAAGTCCACTGAATCCGCCATACGTGATCCCATTCAAACATCACAAACAAGGGTAAAAAGTACAGCATTCCGAGAGTGCTTTGCCAGGTGACAATGGAAAATGAATTGTATGTCCCGGCCAGTTTGATGACCATTACAGAATATCCCACCGCAGCAAATACCGCCAGGAACATCAGTAATGCTCCCTGGAAGGTTGAACCCGAAAGGCTCATTTCTCCGGCCATGACCATGCAAACGCCCAGTATGGAAATGATGATGCCCGCCACGTTGATCCGCGTAAAACGCTCGTGATAAAAAAGACTGGCTGCAAGCGGAGTAAACAGCGGGATGGTGGCAACAATCACAGAACCAAGGGTAGGTGAAATCCTTTGCATCCCGAAACTCTCGCCCATAAAGTATAAAAAGGGTTCAAAAAAGGCCAGTACTAAAAAGAAAGGTAAATCCCGGCGCCGGATATATTGAAGCTTTTTTCCCAGGGCGGAGACCAGTAAAAGCACAGGGGAAGCGATCAGCAATCGTAAAAATACAAGGGATACGGGCCGGATTTGTACAAATACCTGTTTGTACCATATAAAAGTCAATCCCCAAATCATCATGGAAAGGGTCACAATTCCATAAACAAAATAGCGTTGTTTTCTACTCATGGCATGCTTTTTGTGCTATTTTTTCCTCCCAAATAAAGGAATTTATTGCAGGGAAAGACCTGATAAATATCAGTCGGAAAAGTCCTGCAGCACAGCAAATATAGGTTGTTGTGACAGGATGGCGGGCAGGATTTGAATTATTTTTCCGGCAAAATTTTGAATTCCGGAAAAGAATGCTTAAATTGAGGTTAATTATTTCGTAATCAAACCGATATAGGTTTTTTGCAGCAACCATACAACAAATTGGTTTATTTTGTGTTATTGTGTATTAAGAAGGTAATACTAACAAGCAGGAGGATAAGATGAGGCAGTTAAAGATCACAAAATCAATTACAAACAGGAACAGCGATTCTCTGGAGAAGTACCTGCACGATATTGGTAAGGAAGAACTCATTACTCCCGAAGAAGAGGTTGAACTTGCCAAACGAATTAAGATGGGGGACCAGGAAGCGCTTGAGAAACTTACCAAAGCGAATCTGCGGTTCGTAGTTTCCGTGGCCAAACAATACCAGCATCAGGGGCTCAGCTTACCCGATTTAATTAACGAAGGAAACCTCGGCCTGATAAAAGCTGCCAAGAAATTTGATGAAACAAAGGGATTCAAGTTTATTTCCTATGCGGTATGGTGGATCCGGCAATGCATTTTGCAGGCCCTCGCTGAGCAGTCGAGAATTGTGCGCTTGCCGCTGAACAAAATCGGCGCCCTGAACAAAATAAACAAGGCCTTTTCCCAGCTTGAACAGCAGCACGAACGTGAACCCTCGCCTGATGAAGTGGCATCCATGCTGGAACTCCCTGAAGAAAAGGTATCCAATACACTTGAATTATCCGGCCGGCATGTTTCGGTTGATGCACCTTTCCAGGATGGGGAGGACAACAGCTTGCTCGATGTGCTCCCCAGCAGTGACACCCCGACTACTGACAGCAAACTGCTGGAGGAATCGCTTATGGTGGAAATAGAACGCACCCTCAACACCCTTCCCGAAAAAGAAAGCAGTGTGATCAGAGCGTTCTATGGAATCGGCACGAAACCGATGTCGTTGGAAGAAATCGGTCAGTCCATCGGGATCTCGAGGGAAAGAACCAGGCAAATCAAGGAGAAAGCCATAAAACATTTGCGGCAAAAAACCAAAAATAAGCTGTTGAAGGCTTACCTTGGATAGCAATACGGTACAAAGAGGCCGTCTCAAAAGTGAGGCGGTCTTTTTTTTGGAATCCCGATTAAAAATCCAAATTATGCTGGCAACCTCACCCATTCCCCAATTCCGGTAACGGGAATTGAAAGGGAAAACAGAAGCCTTTTATCCGATTCTTATGCTTTGTATAAAACTTCGGATACTCGCTTCGTCATCCCCTTTGCTGTCCAACATTTTAATAAATGCACTCCCGATGATGGCTCCCCTTGCGTACTTGCAGGCCATTGAAAAGGTCTCCCGCGAAGAAATCCCGAATCCGATCAGGCGCGGAGTTTTCAGGTTCATGCCGTTTATCCGCTCAAAATAGCCAATCTGCTCAGGTGAAAAGCTGTCCCTTGTTCCGGTGGTGGAAGAAGACGAGACCATGTATATAAATCCCCCGCTTGTCTGATCAATGAGGCGGATACGGTCATTATCCGTCTGGGGAGACATCAGAAAAACAGGGTGCAGCTCATACTTTTTCATTGTTTCCCGGTATTCTTCGAGGTAAAGGTCCAGGGGCAGATCGGGAAGAATAACACCGTCTATTCCGGTCTCCATGCAATTACGGCAAAAGTTATCCAGACCGAATTGCATGACCGGATTAAGGTAACCCATCATCAGTAATGGTATTGTAACTTCATTTCGGATATCCCTTAACTGCCGAAAAAGAATCGAAAGGCTCATTCCGTTTTTCAGTGCTTTATCGCTGCTCTGCTGGATGACCGGCCCGTCGGCCATGGGATCAGAAAAGGGGATCCCGATTTCGACCATATCAGCACCTGCCCTGGCCAGGGTTTTTATTATTCCGGTTGTTGAGTTTAGCGCAGGGTGTCCTGCCGTGAAATACAGCGAAAGAATATTCCCCGGTTTATCCTTAAAAAGCTGGTCAATGCGGTTCATTAGTATTTGTTGATTTGTTGATTTGTTGATTGAATGATTGGATGATTTGGTGATTTGGTGATTTGTTATTCATTTCCTGTACAAGCGGACACTTGCGTCCGTATGGATTTTTGTTTTGTCGATTGATTGAATATGATTTGAAGCATTTTCCTTTTATTTTTTCATGTCTTTGGTCCTTTGTCCATATGCCTTTGCCTTTACTCTGTATTTATTTTCCTGGTTCCAGGCATATGATTCCAGTTGTCACATGTCATGTTTCTCCATGTACCGGATATAGGTATCCATGTCCTTGTCGCCCCGACCCGAAAGAATGATTACCACCACATCGTCGGGTTTGAACCTGCCCTTGTCAAGGAATGCAAGCGCATGAGCCGACTCCAGTGCAGGAATGATTCCTTCGAGCCGTGTCAGCCGGAAAGCAGCCTCAAGCGATTCTTCGTCGGTAGCATTTTCATATACAGCCCTGCCTGTCTTGAAAAGATGAGAGTGAATAGGGCCGATACCCGGATAATCGAGTCCGGCGGACAGGGAATACGGTTCGGTGATCTGGCCATCCTCTGTTTGCATGAGCATAGTCCGGCTGCCATGCAGAATTCCGGGATGCCCCAGGGCCATTGTGGCGGCTGATTCACCGCTATCAATGCCTTTTCCGGCTGCTTCCACGGCAATAAGCCTGACTTCCGGATTATCGAGATAATGATAAAAGGCACCGGCTGCATTGCTTCCACCCCCTACACAGGCAATGATGAATCCGGGATTCTCGTTTCCTGTCTGCTCCCTGAGTTGTCGCTTCATTTCTTCGCTGATGATAGCCTGCAGACGGGTTACCAGGTCGGGATAAGGATGGGGGCCTACTACCGATCCAATGATATAATGCGTGTCAGCGGGATGGTTGATCCAATCGCGTATTGCTTCATTTGTCGCATCCTTAAGGGTCATATTTCCGCTGTATACAGGCACTACCTCGGCTCCCAGCATTTTCATCCGCAATACATTGGGAGCCTGGCGTTCGGCGTCAATCTTGCCCATGTATACAATGCATTTCAAACCCATGAGCGCACATACGGTGGCAGTGGCGACACCATGTTGACCAGCACCTGTTTCTGCAATGATGCGGGTTTTCCCGAGCCGCTTTGCCACAAGGATCTGTCCGATGGTATTGTTGATTTTGTGGGCGCCCGTATGATTTAAGTCTTCGCGTTTAAGGAAGATCCGTGTTTGATAAAAACCGGACAACCGGGGTGCAAAGTACAAAGGTGAAGGCCGGCCTACGTAATCCTTCAGCAGTTTCCGGTATTCCTGCTGAAAATATGCATCATGGAGAATGTTCAGGTAGTTCCGTTGCAATTCCATCACGTTGGGATAGAGCATTTCGGGTATAAATGCCCCTCCGAACTCACCATAAAAACCTTTTGGGTTCACTTCAAAATCCATGCTTTATTTCTTTTTTATGACTTTTATAAATTCATCAACCTTAAAAACATCCTTTAGTCCCGGACTGATCTCGAAGCCGCTGTTGATATCAATACCAAGCATGAACGGATGCTGTATGGCCGTGATTGAATTCCCGTCCTCGGGGGTTATACCGCCGCTCAGAAAAAAC
>JAGDMB010000203.1 GCA_017860375.1 Bacteroidota bacterium
TCTTTAACTTCAAGGTTATAGGCGGCTTCAAGTTCGGCAATTTTGTTTCTTGATTCATTCGAATAAAGGGAATCCTTGATACTGTAATAGCGTTTCTGGTATTCAAGCGCTTTCTGATAGTCCCTGAAATCGGAATAGAGATTCGCAATGGCCTCGTAATTGGTCAGTACCATATCTGAATATTCCACGCTGTCTGCCATCCGAAGGCTTTTCTGATAGCTGTTCAAAGCCGGATTGAATTCCCTAAGGTCAGAATAGGCGGTTCCGATATTGTGCAGTGCGGTAATAATTCCCGGTGTATACCCGATACTGTAAAAATTTTGGTAGGATTCCCTGAAATATGCAAGGGCTTTGTCGTATTCTTTCTGGCTTTGGAAAATAAGGCCCAGATTGCTTAATGAACTGGCGATTCCCTCCTTGTCATCCAGTTTCTTATACGTTTGCAGCGATTCATTAATATACGTGGAAGCTTTCTGATAATCCTGATTGCCATAATAGAAAAGCCCGATATTCTGGGTCAGCCCGGCTATGTTGGTCTGGTTGTTCAGCTTTTTATTAAGATCAAGCGATTTGAAATAGTATTCAAGAGAGAGTTCGGCATTTTTAAGATCGGAATGCACCAGGCCCATGTTTTGATAAATATTGGCAACCTTCTGTTTGTCGTTTAGGGCAGTATATTTCCTTAGCGCATCCTGATAGGCAATAACCGAATTTTCATATTCTCCAAGGTAATAATTCGCAAGCCCCAATCCATAATAGCCCTCGGCCAGGCTCATGTTGAGGTCATTCCGGTTGGGCTCTTTGGAATTCAGCTGCTGCAATAATGCCAGCCCTTTTTCAAGGTTAATTTTGGATTCCCGGAATGCATTAAGGGAAAGAAAAGCGTTTCCGGCTTTGACCATGGAGAAAGCGAGGTATACCGGGTTATTCAATTCAACCGCCAGGTCTTTGGCGGCAAGGGCATATTTCAGCGCGGTCTGGGCGGAATCGGTTTCAAGCGCTTCCGAGAGGTTCAGCAGAATCCTGATCTTTTCGTTTCCATCCACGGCAGTTCGAAGATCCTTCCGGAGATTTGCCGTATCTTGTTTGTCGGCTGCCAATCCATTCAGCACACCCAATAATAATGCTATGGAAATAACCAGAACCCTCATATCTGCGAAAAGTAGTAATTATTTACTATTCAGCAGGTATTATAGCATTGTTTTTTTTAACAATGGTTGAAAGCGAAAGACCTAAAACAGTTTTTTGGTTTTTCTTTTCTTTTTGGCTTTGGACTTATGGGTTTTCTTTTTGGAGGATTCTTTGTAGAGACTGTTTCTTGGCAGTTCCGACGTTTTCGGCATCATATAATTGCGCCTTTCATTCACCTCTTTTTCCGCACCGCAGCCGGTAAAACTATGCAGGAACAGTCCAAGCAGCATATACAGGAATATCTTCCTTACCGTAATCATGGATTGGTTTGTTTAATGTTTTGTAAAATAACGGATTGCAGCGATTAAAACTTTTTATGGTTATACGAAACAGCAACGAATAAGATTCATAAAAGGAAATCGGAAAACGTCCGCGGTCAATAGTCCAAAACAAAAGCTGTAAACCTGAAAACAGGTCAACCTTCAATTTCCAGGCTTATACACCACCGCTTTGTTATTCTTTCCGTCGATCTCTATTTTCAGTGGCTTTGCAAAGGCTATGTGCCGGATGTTTTCCGATTCATAACCTGCAGGTTGTCCGTTCAGAAAGCCGATATTATAGATGCCCTCATTCAGGTAAGGATTGATGGTCAGGTAACCCACCCCGAATGTGGTAAGGTTGTGAAAGAAATGGGTTCCCTGTGACGGATCGATCCGGTAGTTTTCCAGTCCCGATTCGACAATAATTCTTGCCGCTGAGATCTGTGCCCATTTGATAGGGATTCCCAGCCAGGGATCACTCGACCCCCAGCGACCCGGGCCGATCAGAATATAATTTTGCCTGAGGCCGGAGAGGGTATCGTTTATTTTTTCCAATTCGGCTGCTATCTCTTTGTTCCGGGCGGGATTAAACGCCTCGGGCTTCACATACACAATGTTGGTAATGGAATTGTAAATGCCATTGCCCATGGCCATTTCAGAATAAAGAATCACCTCGTCTGGATTGACACTTTCGATCCTGAAATTGATATTTTGTTCATTGATGACGATGGGCCTGATCTGCAAAAAGTTAAATATTTTTGGTTCACCGGCGGGTGTGTCAAGATTTGCAGCAAATTCAATTTCAATGGGATTGTTCATTGCCTTTTGTCCCAGCTGCAGGATCATATCCAGAATGTCAGCCAGGGGAAATGTTTTGTATTGCAATATGTTGGCAAAGGTGACAATCTTCTTGCCCGGAAAATCAAATGTATCCCTGATCATATGGTTGTCAAAATCATAGATCGAGGCCACATACCGCAGAGTACCCTGTCCTTCTGCATCCGAAATATTCAGTTTTAACAGGTTTATCTTGTCGTCGGGTGAGGGTGTGAAGCTTTCGGGATCGAGGTTGAGAGCATAGAAATTTTTTTGGGTTTCACGAAGTGCTGTTTCAGGATCCGACAACTGCAGGATCTTGCCCGGGTATCTGGGCGAAAAACGCAGCGCTGTTCCGCCTTCTGCGATAAGTTTGCCAAGACCGAAGGCAATCGACGCGATCCCGTCATGGGATTTTTCAGGATGGACAGGATAAAAATTAATCGAACGTGCAACGCCGGAAAATGTGGGATAGAATATGTCTCCATAACGGTTCCCGCACACCTCCTGCAGGATGATCCCCATCTTTTCCTCATCAATGATATTGGAAGTGGCAGAAAGGTAAGCTTTGCTGGTCTTAAAAAATACCGACGCGTACACGCTTTTAATGGCGGTTTCAATTAGTCGCAATGACAGGGAATGGTCCCGCGTGACCGGGACCATATAGGTATTGTATATTCCGGCAAAGGGCTGGAAGAAAGAATCCTCGAGCTTGCTGGAAGACCTCACCGCAATCGGATTTTTTGCATGCCTGAGAATGGCTGCAAGATCCTCAGTGACATTTTCGGGCAGCCGGCTTTTGATAAAGCGGGCAATTATTTCTTCATCTGAATGTCCCGACATTCCCACACGATACAGCCCATTGCTTTCCATGAATTCATCATACACTTCGGTGCTCAGCACAACGGTCCTGGGTATGGAGATGACCACGTCCCTGAATTTCTCACTGAGTTTTTCCTGTTGGATAACGGAGTTGAAAAAAGCGAGTCCCCTTGCCTTACCGCCCAGAGAACCCCCTCCGATACGCGAAAATCTGAGGTATTCATCGTATACATGCTTGTCAAATTCAGCTATGGTTCCAATGGCTTTGCTGGTGCGGAAACTGGAAATTGCCCTGTAAATATAGTTGCGAAGGTCATTGATATTTGTGAAATCTTCACTTTGAAGCGGTTTGAAGATCTGGGCGATTGGGAAAAGAGCCCGTGCATTCAGCCATTTCGAGATATCATCATGTTGCCCGTGATACTCCAGCACTTCATCGGGTATCTGCATGATGATCTGCTGCAATTCCTTCAGGTCGCTGGCAACTGCAACTGGCTCAAGGGTTTTTGGGTGACGGAACACAAATTCACCAAAGCCGAAATTGCGCAGGATGTAATCTTTTGCCTCATTTTGCAGATTCTTGGAATGTTTGTGCAGAAATCCCACTCCAAGTTCCCGTGCTGTCTTTTCAATCGACATATCGGAGGACTGAAGCAAGAAAGGCAGGTTTCTATCATCCGACCGCACAAGTTTGCAGAATTCAATGCCTCCCTGAAATTTAGGATCTTTCCGGTTAAAGGTTTTTTTGAACGTGACATCGGAAATAATGCCCAGGATATTCGGCTTGTATTTTTCATACGCCATAACGGCCTCATCAAAGTTCTGTGCCAGGAGTACTTTGGGCCGGCCCCTGCGGCGGAGCATTTTCTGATGTTCATTCAGGGCTTCCTTCATGAACTCCATGGATTGCTGCAGGACGATCTGATACAGATTGGGAAGAAAAGATGAAATGAACCGTATGGAGTCTTCCACCAGCAAAATTGCCTGAACGCCCACCTGATGAATATCAAAATCGGCATTTCTCCGGTCCTCGATCAGTTTAATGATGGCCAGTAAAAGATCGGCATTGCCCAGCCAGCAAAATACATAGTCAATGGCACTAAGGTCTTCGTTCTCCAGTTTCATGGATACCTCACGCGAGAAATGCGTGAGGATGACGATGGGAATCGTCGGGTATTTTCCTTTTAACTGTTTTGCCAGCTCAAAGGTGTCCACATCTCCGATGCTGAGCATTTCAATGATCAGGTCAATGCGGTCGCTGTCGAGAATGGAAAAGGCCTTTTTTGCGGAATCGGCATGCACAAAAACAGGAGGATACCGGAGGTTGAGGGAAACATATTCATTGAAAATATGCTCGTCGATACGTCCGTCTTCTTCAAGCATAAAAAAATCATAGCTGCTGCAAACCACTAGGATCCTCCTTATCCTGTTCTGCATAAGGAGATTAAAGGATGTATCAGAAAAATAATAGGTATCGATATTCCTTACATCAACCTGCCGGGCCATAGGCTAATTAAGTTTATACAGGAATCTAAGATACATAAAATAATGCACACTGAATATGGAACAGGGTTTGTTCAATGGCAAGTTAAGGTTACATGGCGATCCCTACGAACTATCCACTATCACTAACTGCCAACTACGGAATACCGATTACCGCTTCAGACTCTGCCAGGACCTTCGGACTCTGGCAGGTTTTACGATCACCTGGTATCGATTACCGCTTCAGACTCTGCCAGGACCTTCGGACTCTGGCAGGTCTTACGATCACCTGGTACCGCTTACCGCTTTTCAGCCTCCTTCATATACACCAGTTTCCCTGTGACAGCCTGGTTTCCGTACCGGATGACATAGAAATATATTCCGCTGGTGAGTGTTTCCGGATCCCACATGACCGATTGTCTTCCCTCCTGCTGATAGCCCGTATAAAGGGAACGGATCAGCCTGCCGTCGAGGGCATGGATGGACACATCGACCGGTCCCGGACGGGGGAGGTCATAATAGATGAGCGTTGCGGCAGAAAAAGGATTCGGGTAGCACCCGGAATTCAGCGCGAGATCTTCCGTGAAAAGATCCTCCACGGTAACCATTGATGAACCATAAAAACGGGCCTGCGCCAGTGCTGACCAGGTATTCCCGTCCTTGGTCCGGGCCATCACCGTCACCGTATCTTTAATGGCCACCGGAGCTGAAAACACGGTGGCATCAGGAGCCGTACTTCCCCCCGTCAACCGTGGATCCGCTCCGTTAACCGTGTAGTAAAT
>JAGDMB010000023.1 GCA_017860375.1 Bacteroidota bacterium
TCAGTACATGAAAAGATCAGGCATACACGTGTTGCGCGATCAGGTTGTGATCGTGGATGGCCGGATGGCGATCATAGGCCGCGATGACCTGACCAACAGCCACAGAAAACCACTGGATTCACTGGTTGCAGGATTGAATTCCGGCCTTGTCAGGATTGTTCTTGATCACCAGCCCGCAGCGCTTGGAGAATCAGTTGCAAACGATATCGATCTGCATATTTCCGGTCATACGCATGACGGACAGGTTTTTCCTTTCAATCACATTGTTACCAGGATATTTGAACTGGGCTACGGATACCGGAAAACCGGAAATACGCATTTCTATGTTTCCTCGGGATTAGGCCTGTGGGGAGCACCATTACGGATTGGCACCCAGTCGGAAATTGTCTCTATCCGGCTCAGGTCTGAGTAAATAAAAAACAAAACGATACGAGAATTACCTAACTACCAAATAAATTCTTACCTTTGCCCCCCTGTTAAAAAAATGAGTTTATACGAAATTCAGATTATTTTTTAATTTATTAATCCATTTAATTTTATCTCTGGTACCTTCTAAAATCCGCTTTCCGGTTGGTTTTAATTTGGATCACCGGAAAAAGGAGAAACAATGAATACATTTTTGGAAATGGGACTCGCTCCCGAATTGTTACGTGCAGTCAGTGAACTGGGTTTTAACAACCCTACGCCGGTTCAGCAAAAGGCGATACCGGTAATTTTAAATACAAAAAATGATTTGGTTGTCCTGGCACAGACCGGAACCGGCAAAACGGCCGCTTTTGGTCTGCCCGTCCTTCAGCTTGGCGAGGCATTTGCACCCAGGTTACAGACCCTCGTGCTTTGTCCCACCCGTGAATTGTGTATGCAGATCACGGAAGAATTCAACAAATACGCCCGTTTTATGGAGGGATTTAAAATCGTCCCTGTATACGGAGGCGCCAGCATGCAAAATCAGATAAGGGCCTTGAAAAGCCATTGTCAGGTTGTGGTAGGAACGCCGGGTCGGATACTGGACCTGATTCAGCGGAAGGTGCTGGATCTTTCAGCGATCCGCTGGATGATTCTCGATGAGGCCGATGAGATGCTGAATATGGGATTTAAAGAAGATCTTGATACCATTCTGGCGGAGACACCGAATGAAAAACGGACCTTGCTTTTTTCCGCCACTATGCCAGTGGAGGTTGCCCGGATTGCCAGCAAGTATATGAATTCCCCGGAGGAAATATCCGTGGGACAGCGCAATTCAGGTGCCGATAATGTAAGCCACGAATATTATGTGGTTCATGCAAAGGACAGGTATACCGCACTGAAACGCATCGTGGATATCCATCCTTCGGTATACGGTATCGTATTTTGCCGAACCCGTATCGAAACCAAAGAGGTTGCCGACAGGCTTATGCAGGATGGTTATAATGCCGATGCGCTTCACGGAGACCTTTCGCAGGCACAGCGGGATTATGTGATGAACCGGTTCCGGAATAAAAGCCTGCAGTTGCTGGTGGCCACTGATGTGGCGGCAAGGGGAATTGATGTCCATGATCTTACACACATCATCAACTATAACCTGCCGGATGATCCCGAGATTTATCTTCACCGCACCGGAAGAACGGGCAGGGCGGGTAAGAATGGAATTGCGATATCCCTGATCCATACCCGGGAATCGGGACGGATTAAGGATATTGAAAGAATGATAAAGAAGAACCTTGACAGAAAAAAGGTGCCCGGCGGAAAGGAAATATGCGAAACGCAATTGCTGAACATGGTGGATAAGGTGGAAAACACCGTGGTGGACAACGAACATATTGAAAAATATTTACCGGCGATAATGGAGAAGCTGGCCAGGCTTGACCGCGAAGAACTGATCAAACATTTTATTTCGTTTGAATTTAACCGTTTTCTGGAATATTATAAGGATGCCCCTGATCTGAACGTAAATCAGGGTGACAAACATATGCCGTCAAAGCAGTCCCGGCCTGATAGTTTTGCCCGGCTTCATATCAACCTGGGTGCAAAACAGAATCTGACAGCCGGTTCCCTGATGTCCCTCATCAACCGAAATTGCAACGGTAACCGGATCGTGTTCGGAAAAATTGAGATCCTGCGGAAGTTTTCGTTTTTTGAAATTGAAGAATCGCGGATGAAGAACCTGCTGGCAGGCATGAACAATGTCCTTTTCGATGGGATTCCCGTGAAGGTCGAAATCTCCTCGCCAACGGCTCCCGATTATGCTTTCAAAAAAAACGAAAAGAAAAAGGAATACAGGAAGGGGAATCACAAAAATAACAGGAAAAGGAAATAGCGACGGAAATCAAAGATCTTAGAGCAAAGAACAAAGTCTAAGGCAAAAAGCAAAACAACCGAACACCGCTCACAGATTCAGACTCTGCCAAGAGCTGCGGACGCTGGCAGGTTTGACTCTGCCAGGATTTGCGGACGCTGGCAGGTTTGACCGATTACCGATCACTTCTTACTCCAGATACCTTCCCAGCAACTGGATCATCTGTTCGCGGGTAAGCTCCTGATAATTGGCCGGCACGGTAAAGCGGGCATCGTTTTTTAAATCGGCTACATACTTGTCTGCCGTAAAACGCATCCGGAAATAATACATGTTCAGTTCAAATTCCATCAGCACTCCCTCGATCTTCTTATAGGGATTGGTGGAGTTTACATTGCGGATATCAATGTCGTTGGTGTAATAAACAGAGTAGGAATAGTCGGAACCCGGAAAGGTGATATTGGCTTTCCTGCAGGTAAAGCCGAGGATTTCCTTTGTTTCGTCCGTGCGGTGCACGATCATGTTGTCCATCGGATCATAACAGCACATGGGTTCTCCTCTTTTGCCCGTATAAAGAAAGGCATATTTGGGAATCTTAAGCAGGGTAGAGCATTTCTTTGTCCTGAAATAGGATATACTGTTGAGTTTGTATATCCCCATAAATCCTTCCATAATATTGATGGCTGAGTCCTGGTTAAAGACAAGCTTCATCCGGTGGGGAAGCAGGTCAACCAGTTTTCGGTGTGCCGAATCGGTTTCATAGGTAATGCGGTATTCAAGGCGGCCCTGGGTTATTTCCGGTTTCTCAGTTTTTTTTCGGCATCCCGTCGCAATCAGGAGACTTATAAGGCAAACGATCAAAGTTCTTGTCATGTACAATTCTTATGCAGGTTCATTATCCATTGTAAAAGGACATTTACGCAACCGGTGTAAAAGGGTTCAATTCTTTTGTCCGACGTATCGTTTGATGAATTTAACAAAAAAAAACCAATGACCAATGAAATTTTCTAATTAAGCATGTGGAATGCATTTGGCTTCCCTTTCTTCCGGAGGGCGGAATCACCAATAGAAGCTGTATGTATAAATATTCAAAGTGATAAAAATCATTTGGTCACCCGTAAAACTTTATTTATTTTTGTAATTATTGATAACCGATTGATTGAATGGAGAAGCCATTTTTTATTTTTATTTAATTACTAATTATATTTATACAAATGAGTTTTAATATCAGGAACCGGAATTTTTTAAAATTGCTTGATTTTACCCCGGAAGAAATAAAGTATCTGCTGGATCTGTCATTTGGTTTGAAGCAGGCCAAATACGCCGGTACTGAACAACCCCGGCTGAAAGGCAAAAATATTGCCCTGATTTTCGAGAAATCGTCTACCCGCACGCGTTGTGCCTTTGAAGTTGCCGCGCACGATCAGGGTGCCACGGTTACTTACCTCGATCCGGTGAGTTCCCAGATAGGCCACAAAGAATCGGTAAAGGATACTGCCAGGGTGCTGGGAAGGATGTTTGACGGTATCGAATACAGGGGGTACGGACAGGAAATCGTCGAGACGCTTGCACAATATTCCGGTGTTCCGGTATGGAACGGCCTGACCAATGAATTTCATCCTACCCAGGTATTGGCAGACCTGATGACCATGATGGAACATTGCGATAAACCCCTGAACCGCATAAAATTCTGCTACCTGGGGGATGCCCGTAATAATATGGGCAATTCACTGATGGTAGGGTGTGCCAAAATGGGCATCGATTTCAGGGCTGCCGCTCCGGCGCAATGCCAGCCTGCAAAAGAACTGATAAAGACCTGTGAGGAGATTGCGGAAAAAACGGGTGCAAGGATCACCGTTACGGAAAATCTGGAAAAAGCGGTCAGGGATGCCGATTTCCTGTATACCGATGTCTGGGTGTCGATGGGCGAGCCTTCATCGGTATGGGAGGAAAGGATTAAACTTTTACGACCTTATCAGGTGAATAAAAAGGTACTGGAACTTACGGACAATCCAAAGGTAAAATTTCTCCATTGTCTTCCGGCCTTTCATAACCGCGAAACAAAACTGGGAGAAGAAATATTTCAGAAATTCGGCCTTGAATCCATGGAGGTCACCGATGAAGTGTTTGAATCACCGGCCTCCATTGTGTTCGATCAGGCTGAAAACCGTGTGCATACCATCAAGGCTGTGATGGTTGCTACCCTGGGGGAATAGAACTTCCCCATTAAAAACACAGCCCGGTTTAAGGATTTTTTAACCGTGATGTATACCTTCACGGTGAGAATTAGGATGTCGAATTCATACGTTCAGCTTACCATGGATATATTTTTAGCTGTATTGGGAACGATCTGCATCGTAGTCGGCCTGCTGGGCAGTCTTTTGCCTGTGCTACCGGGACCGCCGATCAGTTATGCGGGTATCCTGCTGCTGCATTTTTCCAAGTATGCACAGTACAGTCCCCGTTTCTTGATCCTCTTTGGTTCGCTTACGGCCATTGTAGCGGTTCTTGATTATGTGGTACCGGTTTGGGGGACAAAAAAATTCGGTGGAAGCAAATACGGTACCTGGGGCGCGACCATAGGTGTCCTGATCGGCCTTTTCTTCGGTCCTTTTGGCATCATCGCAGGACCTTTTCTGGGTGCCGTGGTGGGAGAAATTCTGTACGGTAAGAAATCAAGCGAGGCATTCCGTGCCGGCTTTGGTTCATTCATCGGATTTGTCACCGGTACCTTAATGAAATTGGTGCTTTCTGTTATTCTGGCATTCTACTTTTTCAAGGAACTGATTGCAGCCTGATTACTATTTTAATACCCTGGAGTGAGATGAAGATGCTTCTGTACTTTATCCTGTTGCCGTTGTTTTTGCTGCATTCTTCCGGGACTTTTGCGCAGGACACCCATTATTATCAGGGTATTTCCCAGGAAGCATTCCGGAAGGATAAATCTTTTAACGATACCCTTGATTTTTGCACGGTTGATCTTCCGCGTTTGAATGCGCTTGTATTTTATATGACCAATGAAATCCGTGCGAAGCACAAGCTGCCTGCCCTTGAATATGCAAAAGAGCTGGAAGATGCAGCTTCCATGCATTCACGCGATATGGTCATGAAGGATTTCTTCAGCCATGAAAACCCATTCGATAAAAAAAAGAAAACTCCCAACGACAGGGCTTTGCTAACGGGTGTTCAAAATCCGTACATCGCCGAAAACATTGCGGAAGACTTTGGTTTGCAATACAAAAGCGGAAGCAATGTGTATGTTCTGGGCAAGGGCAAATTCAGCTATGAGCCGGAAGAGAAACGGATTCCTCCCAAAACCTATCTCATGCTGGCCGGGTCTTTGCTGGAACGGTGGATGAATTCCCCCGAGCACAGAAAAAATATACTTTCGCCCGATGCACTTCAGATGGGGTGTGGAACATACTTTTTCACCGACAGCCAGTTCAATGATATGCCCACCTTTATGGCAACACAAAATTTCCAGTGGTATGAAAAAATTGAACGGCTGAAGGAAAATAAATAAATAAACCGGATTATTCCGGAATCGATTCGGTTTTGATTTCTTCCTCAACCTTTTTCGTAGTGTGAGCCTTGAGAACCCGCAGATTTCTGCCGGATACCTCTTTGCCATCCAGGGTTTTGATGGCTTCCATTGCTTCTTTTTTATCGGGCATCTCTATAAAACCATAGCCTTTTGACCTGCCCGAACGCTTATCCTGCACGATCTTAACGGATTCCACCTTACCCATTACCTCGAAGATTTTCCGGATGTCATCTTCGGAGAGAGAATAGTTAATGTTGCCAACGTAAATTGTCATGACAGTTTTGCTTAATGTGGTTGAAAGATAAAACAAGTTACAACTTAATTTTAAAAAAAGCAATTTCGATCTAATAAAATAACAATGAGATGCTTGTAATTCAATTTACCACCCCAGGCTGTTGTCGGTATGGACAGGTTGAACCATGATTTGTGAGTGTGCAGAAATGGTTGTATTTTTGAACCCATATTGAGTTTCAGGATAATAACATTAACCCTATAGTGCACCATAACCATGATCAGGGCAGTAATATTTGATCTCGACGGAGTCATCGTTTCTACCGATGAGTTTCATTATCAGGGCTGGCAAAGGTTAGCTGATGAAGAAGGGATTTATTTTGACCGGAAAACCAACGAACGGTTGCGGGGCGTTAGCCGGCTCGAAAGTCTTGAAATAATTCTGGAAAAAGCCGACCGAAACTACAGCAGGGAAGAAAAGGCGGAAATGGCGGAAAGGAAGAACAACTACTACCGTGATCTTTTGCATACACTTACACCGGATGATGTTTTCCCCGGGGTCATGGAAATGCTGAAAGAATTGAAAGAGAAGGGCATTAAGATTGCCATTGGGTCTTCCAGTAAAAATACTCCCTCTATCCTCCAAAAAATAGGCATGGAAAGTTCCTTTGATGCGGTATCGGACGGAAACCAGATAAAAAGAAGTAAACCCGATCCTGAAGTTTTCCTGCTGGCTGCATCGAAATTGCAGATCCCCCCTGGCCAATGCCTTGTCGTTGAGGATGCCGATGCGGGTGTGGAAGCAGCTATTAACGCAGGGATGAAATGCCTTGCGGTTGGTTCGGCAAGTGCCAATCCGAAAGCGCATCTGCGGGCTAACAATCTGAATGAAATCACTGTGGAGCAAATCCTGAATACCTGAACCTTAAAAGCAGGAATAGTACACGGTTAACGGACAATTTTCGAACCTTCCCATTTGTATACATACCGTTTATCTTCACTCATCCTGCCAGGGAGGCCTTTCGTAAAAATAATTTTCGCGTTCGGCTATTTTGGCTATTTTTGACGTTTTTATTCAGAAAAGCATGGGAGACTTTATTCATTTTGTTGTTGATTTTATTCTGCACATCGACCGGCACCTGGTTGAAATCGTATCGCAGTACCAGAACTGGACTTATTTGTTGCTGTTCATTATTATATTTATTGAGACCGGCCTGGTAATATGGCCTTTTCTTCCGGGTGATTCGTTGCTGTTCGCTGCAGGTGCAATCGCTGCCATGCCGGGCACTCCGTTAAGCATAACCCTGCTGGTAATGTTGTTGTTCATTGCAGCTTTCACCGGTGATAATACCAATTATTCAATTGGTCGTTTTCTGGGAACAAAAGTGTACCAAAAGAATTACAGGCTGATAAAACGAAAATACCTTGATGAAACCCATACTTTTTATGAAAGACATGGGGGGAAGACACTGGTAATCGCGCGTTTCATGCCTATCATACGGACCTTCGCCCCTTTTGTTGCCGGCGTCGGCAATATGAAATACAAACGGTTCCTGTTGTTTTGCATTGCAGGCAATATTTTATGGGTCAATACATTCCTTTGGGCAGGCTATTTTTTCGGTAATATTCCTACCGTGAAAAGGAATTTCAGCCTGGTAATCTTTGCCATCATATTGGTTTCTTTGCTCCCTCCTGTCTATGCCTTTATTAAAAAGGTCATTCAGGCTCGTAGGAATAGTAAAGCTAACCCCTAAATAATAACGGAAAATCGCAGTCCTGTCCGCTTTACAATAAATTTCGTGATTCGAAAATATTTCACTTATTTTGCAAAAAATTTTTTATGGCAAAAGTATCGGATATTTCCAAGGGATCATTCGTACGGTATAACGGTGAACTCGCTCAGGTTCTTGAATATGAACACCGTACGCCGGGAAACCTCAGGGCCTTCTACCAGGTTAAAATGCGCAACCTGAACTCGGGTAAATTAATTGAACAGCGTTTCCGTCCCGACGATGAAATGGAAATTGTAAGGGTCCATTTTAAGGAACAGCAATTCCTTTATTCGGATGGAAGCAATGCCGTGTGCATGGATAATGAAACCTATGATCAGATTATGATCCATAAGGAAACAATCGGTGATGGCATAGCTTTCCTGAAAGAAGGAATGAATATTAAAATATATTTCGAAGGGGATGAGCCGATCTATGCGGAATTACCCCTGACCATCGAACTGGAAGTCACCTATACCGAGCCCGGAATGCGCGGGGATACCGCTACACGCACCCTCAAAGCTGCCACACTGGAAACGGGGGCCAGCATCAAAGTTCCCCTTTTCGTGAATACCGGCGACAGGATCAAGATCGATACACGTACGAATACGTATATCGAAAGAGCCAAATAGGTTCTGCACTTATTCCGTAAAGCGCATGAACCATGACACCTCGTCGATGGCGGATCCGGTTTCTCCCGCAGTTTCACTTTCTGATTTTGACAGGACGGGAATCATCAGCTTGTCACCCGGGTTCCAGTTTGCCGGAGTGACCACAAGCTGACTGGCATCAACGGTCTGCAAGGCAAGAATGGTCCTTTTTATTTCATCCAGGTTCCTTCCGACCTGCATGGGATAAAAAGAGATCGCCCGGATAATATTATCAGGGTCAATGATGAATACACCCCTGATATTCTGTGCAATGCTTACATAGGGATGGATCATTCCGTATTTATTGGCAATCACCATTTTTTCATCCGCCACAAGGGGAAAATTGATTTTTACAGGTTCTCTGTCCTTGTACCGTATTTCTTCAAGTGCTTTCACCCACGATTCATGCTGGCTTAAAATATCGGTGGACAAAACAATGATTTTCACCCCGAGTTTTTCATATTCTTCCTGCTGATACGCAAGCTCCAGGATCTCGGAAGAACAAACGGGAGTGAAATCTTTCGGATGGGCAAACAATATTTTCCAGCTTTTTCCGAAATCATAGGGAAAAGAGATCTCTCCTTGTGTCGACTGACCGGTAAAAGCAGGAGCTTTTTCCCCGATAAGGGGAATATGTATGTATTTGTTGTCCTGTGCATTCAATTGCAGCACAAAAACAAGTAACAGAATAAAAAAAGCAATTTTTTTGTTCATGATAGAAGATTTTAAGTGTGTTTATAATCTTGCAAAGTTCAGATAAATAGTTTGTTAATATAAAAACAATGTGTAAAAATTATTATAAGATAATAGGATCTTAATATAATATTAAAAATAGGGTGTTTGTGCTTTCTTTCCAGATTCATTCTAAATAAGCAGGACCGGGCAGGCTGTTTATATTCTGTAAGGGATCCCATTAGCTGCTATTCCGGTTGGTAAAAGGACAGGGCTTTGCCGGGCAATAGATTCCTATCACAATTCTTTAATAAAATTCAGAGCTTTTGCAGGCAATGATTACCTTACACAATTCTTTGCTAAATTGACAGGGCTTAACCAGGCAATGCATACCCATCACAATTCTTTATTAACCGCCGGTTGATAAATTAATGCCGGACAAGGTATAGGCATATACCCAAATTCTTTCCTATATTTGCCATGATTATGGTTCTGATCTTTCATCCGGAAGATCGGATAATAGGGAACCGGGTTAGAATCCCGGGCAGTACCCGCTGCTGTGATCTTCATTGTTTTCAGGACAACCCTGCCACTGTCAGGTTCCACAAATAAAAGGCGAAGGAAATTTCTTCGCTGAAACTTTAGAGGAATGGACGGGAAGGCGTTCTGAAGGAAGTAAGCCAGAAGACCTGCCATAATAAGTCAATGTTCGGGTCTAAACATAATAATTATACGGTTGAAAACCATTTTTTTATTTTTCTGTCTGGCTATCTATTTTCTGATTCCTGTCATCGCCCAGCAAATTGAACCGATGCCTTCCTTGATGATAGGAGAGGTTACGGTATTGGAAACCAATGCCCGTTATTTTTGTGAAGACAAGGCATTCTTTCGTGTCGATCGCCTGCCGCTTTCCTTTAATGCCAATAACAGCCTGGGCGACATCCTGGTGTACCAGACTCCGGCCATGGTCCGCCAATATGGTCCTGCCGGATTTCTGACTTCCATCTCAATAAGGGGAACCGGCACCAACCATACCCAGGTAAACTGGAACGGTTTTGCCATTAACTCACCTACTACCGGGCAGGCAGATCTTTCCCTTATCCCGGCTGGATTTATGCAACAAGTCGATGTAATCAACGGAGCTTCAGGTACATCATTCGGAAGCGGTACCTTTGGAGGTACGGTAAATATGGTCAATAAACCCGATTGGGAAAATCGTTTTAGTGCGGAATATACGGCCGATGCGGGTAGTTTCGGTACGATCAGCAACCGGGTAAAAGTCCAGGCCGGGAATCACCGGTGGCAATACCATGCTTCTTTTCTGTATCAGCATGCCGATAATGATTTTCCGTATACCGACCGGTATAAATACGGCAGTCCCGTTACCCGGCGACAGCATAATGCATTCGACGCCGCAGGATTGATGCAAAGCTTCTTTCTGAACCTGAAGGACGGAAGCATGCTGGAAGCCGGCTCCTGGTATCAGCAAAAAGTTCTTGAGGTGCCTGCGCTCATGGGGAATTACACGGCAAGCAATGCCCTGCAGAAAGACAGTGCTTTTAAGATTTTTCTCGCCTATCGCAAACAGTTCGGAAAATCAGGTCTGTTGGTCAGGACAGCCTGGTTCACCGATGACCTTCGGTATACCGATAAGATCAGCAGTGAAGATGATGTGTATTCGATAGATTCGAAGATTGGTGCCCGGCAATTGCGCAATGAGGCCGAGTACCGTTATACCCTGTCCGAAAAAATCACACTGGGTGCCGGGGCTGACTACAATTCCCTTAACGGTATTTCCAGTAATTATAATACCCGCATACATGAGGACGAACTTGCCTTTTCGGCTTTTATGAAATTGAACCTTGGTAAGTGGACCGGCAACCTGGGCCTCCGTAAGGAGTTTCTGGAAGGTACCGACCCGGGATTATTGTATTCTTTCGGATGGCGGTATAAGGCTTCTGAGCAACTTATATTCAGGACCAACCTGTCCAACAAATTCAGGAAACCATCCTTTAACGAAAAATACTGGGAACCGGGAGGAAATCCTGATCTGCGGCCCGAAAAGGGGTGGGGCATAGATGCCGGTGCCGAAGGACGCCTATATTCCGGATCCGGTCCTTCTTCTATACGGTACAGTGTAGGTGGTTTTTTCCAGCGCATCGACAATTGGATACAATGGGTGATACAGGATTCGCTTACCCCGGTGGAATATAAGACGGTACATGCAAAGGGAATTGAGACGGAACTTGTCTATCAGTATAAAACGGAGCATGTGCAGTTTTCCTCCGCCCTGATCTATAACCTGAACCGTTCGGTCATCGTGCATACTTATGATGACAATGCGTTATACGAAGGGAAACAACTGATGTATACCCCGCTGCATTCGGGAAAGATGAGCAATTATGTGAAATGGAAGGGCTGGATGGCCGGTCTGAACCTGCATGCATCCGGGAAACGCGAATCAGTGGACAGCAATGATGAATCACTACGGCTGCCGGGTTATTTCATTGCAGATGCCATGACAGGCTATGAAAAAAAGTTCAAATCGTTTTCCATCGTAACAGGATTCCGGATTGAAAACCTGTTGAACGCACAATACGAGATCATACGTGCCTATCCAATGCCAGGAAGGGCCTATTATATAACCGTTTCTGCCCGATTTGACAAACACCATACGAATTACTAAGACCTGTTTTGCGGATCCATGAAAATTAAAAAAATATTCCTGACCCTTGCCCCGGTCGCAATGTTTTTGGTTGCCTGCGGAGAAGAAGAAAGCAAGAACGAATTAAGCGGTTACCGGTATGGCGTGTTTATTTTGAATGAAGGAAGTTATCTGTCCAATAATGGCTCCGTCAGCTATTTTAATCCCGACTCCGCTACCCTTGTCAATAATCTGTTTGAAACAATCAACGGAAGGCCGCTGGGTGATGTGGTGCAATCCATGGGATTTGCAGGTGATAAAGCCTATATTGTGGTGAACGGTTCTGGAAAGGTCGAAATAGTGGACCGTGAAACTTTCGAAACAGAAACAGAACCGATCCTTGCCTCCTACCCGAGATATTTCCTGGCCGTGGATTCTCAGAAGGGTTATCTGACCAGCGGCAACATGCAGGGATATGTGTATGTCATTGATCTGGAGAATGACAGGATCCGTGATTCGATTCAGGTAGGCTTTGGACCCGAAAATATGGTAAAGCTTGGAAATTATATTTACGTGGCCAACAGCGGAGGCTGGGGTTTGGATTCCACCCTGAGTATCATCGATACCGGAAATGACCGTGTTGCCGGTACACTGGCAGTGGGCGATGTTCCGTCGGATATGGCACTCGACAACGACAATGATCTATGGGTATATTGTAAAGGGTATGCAATGTACAGCAGCAATCCTCCCTATGACCTGATCAGTGAAACGCCATCACGGCTGGTTGAAATAAATCCCGTTACCCATACAATCCTCTGGGAGGGAATTGTCGGATCGGCCGGCGATTATGCAGGCACACTGCCAAAACTGGCCGTCGGTTCGGACGGTGCTGTACTTTTTTTCCTGAGGCCGGACGGAGTGTACAGAATCGATGCCGGAAATCCATCGTTACCCGGTGAACGGGTTCTTGAAGGAAGTTTTTACGGACTGGAAGTAAATCCCCTGACCGGTGACCTGTATGTATTCCAGAGCAGCTTCACCGGCAATGGTACAATGTTCATTGTCGATCCCGTCACTGGGGACAGCGAATCCTTTACCGTGGGTATCGGACCCAGCGGGGCTGTATTTAATTTAAAATAGCACCGAACACCAATTATCACTATATTGCAGCCTTGCTCAAAAAAGAATGCTCTGATGCGAGGACGGTTCCTTCTTTTGCTGATCCTGCTGGCCTGTTCAGCCCGGGCCCAGAAGGATTTTACGGATACCCTGTCTACTTCCCAGGGAGACCTGGTAATTCATGTCCTGGGACATGCTTCCATATGGTTTGAATACAAAGGATTATCCGTATATGTCGACCCGTATGGCAAAGTTCAGGTTTTTGCCGGAATGACCAAAGCTGACCTTTTGCTGTTGACACATGCGGATAAAGACCATTTCGATACGGTGGCAATCGGGGAGATACTGAAACCGGCGACCCGGATCCTCTATCCCCAGGTTTGTGCGGACATGCATTCCTATACCGGCATGGATACCATCCTGGCAAACGGTGATTCTGTTGTTTTATTGGACCTGCAAATGAAAGCGGTTCCCGCATACAATCCGGAAAAGACAAAACATCCGAAGGGTGTCGGGAACGGGTATGTGATTCAATTCGGAAATAAAAGGGTTTACATCTCGGGAGATACCGAGTTGATCCCGGAAATGGAAGACCTGAAAGATATCGATCTCGCCTTTTTGCCTTTGAGCCAACCTTACGGTATGACGCCTGAAATGATGGCAGAAACAGTAGGTTTAATAAGACCTGAAATTCTTGTCCCCTGCCATTATGATGATGCAGATATAACGCCCTTGCTTGAGCTGCTTCATAATATTCCTGGCCTGGAGGTATGGACGGGAGAGAATGAAACGCCTTCCGGTTGTCGAAATGCTATCCCGGCTTCCGACCTTCTGATCCGGCCGAATCCGGTTCATGATTTTCTCCTCAGTGATGAACTGACGATGCATGCCGCTGCTTTCCTGTACGATATGTCCGGACGCCTTATCCATTCGTGCAACTGCGTGGTAAACGGTTTTCTGGATACCGGATGTCTGCAGAAAGGACAATATGTTCTGCAGATCAGGAACAAGGACCGGATTCTAACCGGCACATTTCTAAAACAGTAATTATCCGATTAAGAATTTATACCTTTAAATGCGCAAATTTTGATTGCACGGATCAGTGTCGTTTTAAAAATGAACCTATGAAATACAGATTATTGGGAAGAACCGGATTCAACGTATCTGAAATCAGTCTGGGCACATGGCAGGTGGGTGGAAAATGGGGAGAACCTTTCCGTCACGATAATGCAGACAGGATTCTGCATGCAGCCGTGGATCAGGGAATAAACTTTATTGACACCGCCGATGTATATGGTGACGGTGAGAGCGAAAAAGCAGTGGGCAGGCTTGTCCGTTCTTGCGCACAGCGGATTTTTGTGGCCACCAAATGCGGCAGGCGGCTACAGCCCCACAACAATAAAGCGTATACACCAC